>QCMA01000003.1 GCA_003214115.1 Prochlorococcus sp. AG-418-I21 | reverse complement strand
ATTGGATTTGATTTTAATTTATCTAATCTTTCAAGAGTTGTTGTTGCTGCATGCCAGGAGTTGCATTATCAATACTATAAAGAAGTTAATTCAAAGAAAATTATTATTGGATATGATCGTAGATTTATGGCTTGTGAATTTGCCAAGCAGATAGTGCCTTTTGTAAGAGGATGTGGTTTCGAACCGATCTTATCTAATAGCTTTGTTACAACACCCTCTTGTAGTTTCTATGCCAAAGAAGTCGGTTGTCTTGGAGCGTTAGTAATTACAGCAAGTCATAATCCATATAATTGGCTAGGTCTGAAAATAAAGAGCTTTAATGGATGTTCTGTTGACGAATCTTTTACAAGTGAAATTGAAAAAAGATTAATGCTTGGAAATTCAATTGAGAAAATAGATGGTGTTAATCAATTGGTAGATATTAAGAAATTTCATTTAGATAGAATTAAATCCCTTTTTGATATTGACTTTATTTCTAATAGACTGAAAAAATTGAAATTGAGAATTTTTGTAGATTCTATGCATGGTTCAGCTGCAAATTGTATGGCTGAGATTTTCGCTTCTAGTGATATAGAAGTTATTACAGAAATCAGGAAAGATGCTGATCCTTTTTTCGGAGGAAAACCTCCTGAACCTCTTTTCAATTATGTAGATGATCTTAATCAAATACTCATGAAAAATTCAACAAATGAAGTGAAAACTCTAGGAATTATATTTGATGGTGATGGTGACAGAATTGCGGCTATTGATGAAAAAGGAAGATACTCTAGTACTCAAGATTTACTACCATACTTTATTAGCTATTTGGGCGAAATTAAAAATAATTCTTATCCAGTTTTAAAGACTGTTAGTGGTTCAGATATCATTAAAAATATATCAGAGAGTCAAAAGAGAGATGTTTTTGAACTTCCAGTTGGCTTTAAATATATTGCCGAAAAAATGATTAAAGAGAAAATATTTATTGGAGGAGAGGAATCTGGGGGAGTTGGTTTCGGCGACTTTATGCCTGAAAGAGATGCTCTATATGCAGCGATGGTTTTATTAAATGGAATTGCTGAAAAATCTCAATATTTATATGAAACTTTAGATGAAATTCAAAAAGATTTTGGGCCAAGTTTTTATAAAAGAATTGATATTAAATTTCCAAATCAGTCAGAAAAAAATAATGTAAAAGAACATATCATACATAATATTCCTGACAATATTAATAATCACAAGTTAAAAAGTATCTCAAAGACTGATGGAATAAAGTTGAGAATTGATAAAAATTTTTGGCTTCTTTTTAGGTTTTCAGGAACAGAACCTCTTTTAAGGTTATATTGTGAAGCACCAAAAGAATCTTATTTAGATGAGTTATTAGAGTGGGGTCAAGTATTTATAAATTTGGAAGGAAAATAAGGATGAAAAATTTATATTTAGCGAGTAAGAATAAAGGTAAAATTGAAGAATATAAAAAATTGCTGGCTGGAGTTAATTGTAAATTATTACTCCAGCCAGAATCATTAGAAGTTGAAGAGGATGGACTGACATTTAGAGATAATGCAATTAAAAAAGCAAGCGAAGTTTCGAGAAAAACAAATAATTTCTCAATAGCAGATGATTCAGGAATTTGTATTGAAGCACTAGATGGTAAGCCAGGCATTTACTCATCTAGATATGCAGAAAATGATCAGAAGAGAATTGAACGAGTTTTAAAAGAACTTGATGGAGTTCAAAAAAGAGGTGCTTTCTTTATTGCCAATATTTGTGTTTGTTCCCCAAATGGTGAAGTTATTATTGAATCTGAGGCCAAATGTCATGGCAATATTATTTTAAACCCGAGAGGGAAAGGTGGTTTTGGGTATGACCCAATTTTTGAGGAGAGTTCTACCAGATTAACTTTCGCAGAAATGAATAATGATATTAAAGACTCTTGTAGTCATAGAGGTAAAGCATTAAAAAAAATTATTCCAGATTTAACTGAAATTTTTTCTTAAATTCAATTAACCCAAGATCCATGAAGGCCATGAGGAATTGAAATGGGTAATTCATAAACAGCTAATTCTTTTAAGTCTTTTGCGTCTAATATCACTAAATCGCTTCCTCTTCGTTCTCCGTTCCATAGAAGTATAAATAAGAATCCCTCATCTTCTTTTGAAGAGTTTTCTGATGGAACCATAATTGGTTCACTTACGAATCCACTTGGACCTGCTGACCAAGAAATCTCTTCCTTTGAAGTTAAATTTATTTTTTTTATTGCTTGAAGTGGAGCGTTCCCCAGCTTTTGAGATGTGCTTGCCATCCAACTAAAAGTTGCTTTTAATCCTAAGTTTTTAGGGTTAACAACAGCAAATTCACAACATTGTTCACTTAAAGTTTCAAGTTCACTAGTTTTTTTCTTTAGATCGATAATTGATCTTTTCAGTTTCCCTTCTGGATATTTATCAAAGTCAATATCCCTAAAATTCTCCTCTGGACCAACTGATGGGAAATCATCATAAAAAATACTATCTAATATGATTTTGGAATCTTTTTCAAATGCATTTACATGATGAAAAACGAATCCTTCTGGAGCATCTATTGTTAACGGTGGCTGACCTCTAAATAATCCACTTTCTCTGGGGATGATAAAAAACTTTGCCTTTTTATTTGGGTTTGACTTTAGACATTGTGCTGCTCCTCTTTGACCCATTACAAATGGAAGAGGATTGAAATCAATAGCATTCTGTAAAAATATTGCCCAATTAGTTGTAATTGCGAAATCATGAAGGAATGCAAAGCCATTTAAGGTATCTTTTCTATCAAAAATGAGCTCTCCAGAATTTTTACCAGTATTATTAAATTCCATTAATCTAATAGTGCTTTTTGGCCCGGTTTGTACTCCAAAAGTGACTAAAAGTTCTGAAGATTCATTTGAGTTTAGGTCTGTTTTGGGATGAGCACTGAATGCTTCGTTAGGCTTGAGTACCCCTTTTAGTGTTGTTAAACCAATAGTGTCAAGACTCTCAGGATCCATTGCATGTGGGCCGGCTGCTTCCCATAACGCGAGAATTTGATCTCCTAATTTAATGACATGAGTGTTAGCGATATTCTTGAATTTTAGATCTAATGCATTATTTAAAATTCCTCCATTTTTTTGTGTCCCAAAAACACCTCTATAAATAAATTTATTTATTTTTTCTTCTTCTAAATAGCCTTTAGTTTTAACAAATCTATTTGTTAAAAATGGCTGACCATTTTCGAATTTTATGGAAGTTATCATTCCATCACCGTCAAATGGATGATGAACCCATTGTCCACCTCTCTCTAATATTCCTGGTCCATTTCTTAATAATGTTCCATTTAAATTTTTAATATTATTACCTTTTGTAATTGTTAGAGGCTCTTTAGTTAGCTCCTTTTCTACATTTTGATACGCACTTGACCAATCTTCTTTATCAAAAATTTTAAATTTATCAATTTTTTTATCTTGTAAATTAGTCACAACATAATAATATCTCTATCCATCTTCGCCAAAAATCAACTGAATTGTGGCTGATTCGAAAAAAATTCCTATTTTATTGATTTTCAAGCATTCCTTTACTGCTTGGAATTGAATCAGATCTTCTTAGATCTATTTCGGTAGCCATTCTCATTGCTCTTGAAAAAGCTTTAAAGCACGCCTCAACTATATGATGTGAATTACTACCTCGTATTTGATTAATATGCAAGGTAATACCGCTGTTATTTACAAAGGCAATAAAAAACTCTCTTACTAGTTCAGTATCATAATTTCCTATTCTAGGGGCTTTTAATTGAAGATCATAAGATAGATGCGGTCTACCAGAGCAGTCTAGAGTCACTTGAACTAATGCTTCATCTAATGGGGCAAAGAAATGTCCAAATCTGCTTATTCCTTTTCTTTCTCCCAAGGCTTTTGAAAATGCTTTGCCTAATGCTATTCCTACATCTTCATTTGTATGATGATCATCAATATGAGTATCTCCAATTGCTTTTATTTTTAAATCGAACAAACCATGGCTGGATATTTGATGAAGCATGTGATCTAGGAATGGAATCCCGGTATCAATCTCGGAAATCCCATTTCCATCTAAGTTTATAAATACAGAAATATCTGTTTCATTCGTTTTTCTTTTTATTTCAGATTGCCTTAGAGATGACATTTTTATGCAAAAAACTTAGTTTACATTCCATTAATGCAGTAACCCGCATCAACATAAATTGTTTGGCCTGAAATTCCGCTAGAAAGATCACTCAATAAAAAAGCAGCAGTATTACCTACTTCTGTTTGAGTGACTGTTCTGCGTAAAGGAGCCTTTTCTTCAACATTGTGAATCATATCTAAAATGCCACCTATAGCAGAACTCGCAAGTGTTCTTATAGGCCCAGCACTTATTGCGTTAACTCTGACTTGTTTTTCGGGACCAAGTTCTGCAGAAAGATATCTTACTGAAGCTTCTAAAGCTGCTTTAGCAACGCCCATTACGTTATAGTTAGGAATCGCCCTTTCTGATCCTAAATAAGTTAATGAGACAACTCCAGCACCATCACTAAAAAGTGGTTTTGCTGCTTTACATAAAGGGGCTAACGAATAAGCACTTATATTAAGAGCCCTATCAAAACCCTCTGAAGTGGTAGCACTATAATCTCCAATCAATTCATCGCGTCCTGCAAATGCTAGGCAGTGAACTAATCCGTCAATTTGCCCCCAATTGTCTTTTATATTTTTAAAGATTTCTTCAATTTGAGCTGGATTTTGAACATCAAGAGGCAAAAATAACGATGGGTTTAAAGGTTCAGTTAGTTCTCTAACTTTAGATTCGAATCTTCCCTTATCATCAGGCAAATATGTGATTCCAAGTTCTGCGCCAGCTTTTGAAAGTTGTTGAGCGATACCCCATGCTATTGAACGATTGTTGGCAATTCCTGTAACAAGAATTTTTTTACCAGTTAGATTTAGAAGCATTTTGTTTATTATTTCTATATATTCTCCTATATAAAAGTACCTATCTTTACGGATTACTGCAAAATATACAATAATTTTCAAATATAAAAGAATTTTTAACTTGAATATGGTCAGAACAAATTCTATGGTTTTGGAATTAGGTTTTCAATTACCTAATTTCCAAATGTTAAATGCTAATTCTTCAAAAAATGAATATTTTAATTCTCATAATCTAGATAATCGGCATTTACTTTTAATGTTTATTTGTGCCCATTGCCCATTTGTTAAATATATTGAGAATCAAATTTTGACCTTAAGTAAAGAAATTGAAAATTCAGTTCAAACAGTGGCAATCTCTAGTAATGATATTGTCACTCATCCTGCAGATTCTCCTAAAAATTTGAGATTTCAAGCACAATCACAGGGATGGAGTTTTCCTTATCTATATGATGAAAATCAAAATTTTGCTAAGGAATTAAAAGCGGCTTGCACCCCAGATTTTTATCTTTTTTCAAATATAGGGGATGGTAATTTTTTATTGTTTTATCATGGCCAATTAGACGATAGTAGACCAGGTAATAATATCCCTCTATCTGGAAAAGATTTGCGCTCTGCTGTAAAAGATTTGAATCAAGATAATTCTTATCCTTCAAATCAGATGCCTTCTTTAGGTTGCAATATTAAATGGACTCCTGGTAAAGAACCAAGTTGGTTTAGATGAATTAAAATTTTTTTTTACCCATAGAAATATGGTTTAGGGTTAATATATTCAATATGCAGATACCTCCATTTACTTTAAATAGGCAGTACCAAGAAATTGGCTCAGAAATTGAGAGTGAGGTTTCTAAAGTTTTAAAAGGGGGTCAGTATATTGGAGGACAAGAAATTGCCAAATTTGAGGAGAGTTTTTCTAATCTGATTGGCGTTGAAAATACTATTGGATGTAATAGTGGAACTGATGCTTTAGTATTAGCTTTGCGCGCATTAGATATTGGTGTGGGTGATGAAGTTATTACCTCATCTTTTAGCTTTTTTGCCACTGCAGAAGCTATTAGTGCAGTTGGTGCTAATCCTATTTTGGTAGATATAGATCCAGAAACTTATCTTATTAATACTGAACTAATAGAACAAGAAATAAATTCTAATACCAAGGCAATTATGCCAGTTCATCTATTTGGGAATGCAGTGAATATGACCTTAATAAAATCTTTGGCCAATAAATATGACTTAAAAGTAATAGAAGATTGTGCTCAGGCAACATGCACAATGTGGAAAAATTCCAAAGTTGGGAGTATCGGTGATATAGGTTGTTTTAGCTTTTTCCCTACTAAAAATTTAGGAGCTGCTGGAGATGGTGGAGCAGTAACAACTTCAGATCAGAAGATTGCCAAAAAAATTAGAGAACTGGCAGTTCATGGCAGCCCAATAAGATATCACCATACCCAAATTGGATATAACAGTAGACTTGATACCATTCAAGCAGCCATATTAAACATTAAAATTAAATATATTTCTAAGTGGATTAATAATCGCCAAAAAATTGCTAAAAATTACCTTGATTTATTAGAAAAAAATCCATTTATTAGTTTTCCAAAAATCAGCTCTGATTCAATTTTCCATTCTTGGAATCAATTTGTCATCAAATTAAGAAACGATAAATATTTTTTAAATGAAGATTTTTCAAATTTATTTGATACTGATTGCAAAAAATATTATTCCTTAAGGAATTTGGTAAAACAACAACTTTTTGAAAAAGGTATTAATTCAATTATTTATTATCCAATTCCAATACACTCACAAATAGCTTACAAAAATAAAAATTTTTCTAGAATTAAACTCATAAATACAGAGAGAATATGTACAGAAGTTCTTAGTCTTCCAATGTTTCCTGAAATTTCTTATGAAGAGCAAGTTTATGTAGCAGAAAATTTAAATAAAGTTTTAAAGAATTGTATAGAGGAAATTCAAATTTCAGCATAAAGTGATTTAAATAATCTTTGTTGTATATTGTGATTGACAATAGGGCTTGAATAACTATTTTTTTCTAAATTAGATATCTCCCCATTTAATAATTCTGAATTTGACACTTTAGATAATTCAGGAATCCAATATTTTATATATTCGCAAATAGGATCAAATTTTTTTGCTTGGGTATAAGGATTAAAAATTCTAAGTGGTTTTGGATCCATACCGCTACTGGCGCTCCACTGCCATCCCCCATTATTTGCAGCTAAGTCTCCATCAACCAATGTCTCCATAAATTTTTTCTCACCCATTTGCCAACTACATATAAGATCTTTTACCAGAAATGAAGCGACTATCATCCTACATCTGTTATGCATCCAGCCAGTACTATTTAGTTGACGCATTGCAGCATCAACTATAGGTACTCCCGTCTCTCCGTTGCTCCAATGTTGAAACCATTCACTATTGTTTTGCCATTGAAAGTGATCCCATTTTTTTCTATATGGACCTTTCTCTAGCTCTGGGAAATGGAATAAGCAATGTTGATAAAATTCACGCCAAACAAGTTCTTTTTGCCAAGTTTCAATTGAAAGGAAATTTTCTGGATTTGCAAAATTTGAATTTAAATTTAATGTGGCGTTCCAAACTTTTCTTATGCTGATGGTGCCGAATCTGAGAGATGCACTTAGAAATGATGTCCCATTATGGGAAGGAAAATCTCTTGCAGAGTTATAAGAATATATTTTTTTTTCGTTAATGAAGCTTTCTAATAATGTTTCTGCAGCATTCTCTCCAGGTCTACATGGACAAATATTCGAACCAGGAAATTTGATATTTTTGATAAATTTCTTTAGAACCGAATCAGATGAATTTATTGTCTTATTTTCTTTGCGTTTTTTATCTATATCTTTAAATTGGAAAACAACTTTATCTTGGTCATATGAACCTAATAAATTCATTTTTGATTTAAGGTTTTTATAAAAAGGTCCATAAACTGAATAAGGATTGTTATTTCCTGAAAATATTTTTAAAGGTTCTAATAATAAGTGATCCCAAGTTTCAATAACTTGAATATTTTGTTCTTTTAAATTTTTTTTTATTTGTAAATCGCGATTAATCTCATAAGGTTCAATTGATCTATTCCAAAAAACAAATTTAGCATCTATTTTCTTTGCTAATTGAGGAATTATTAACACAGGATCTCCTTCTTCCATAACTAATCTACTACCCATTTTTTTCCAATTATTTCCTAATTCTTGAAGCGAATTTCCTAGAAACCAAGCTCTAGAACTTGCATTGAAATCGTGGGAGTAATTTTTATCAAATATATAAGTTGAAGTAATAGCATTTGATAATGAAAATGCTTTGATTAAAGCTTGATTATCAAATATTCTTAAATCCTTTCTATACCAAAAAAGTATTCTGGGGTTATTCATAATTTATCTAAAAACTGTTTAGCTCTAAACCAAGCTGTCACGGTTTTTGCATCAAGAATTTCATCCCCACAAGAAATAAGATTATCTAGTTCGTCGGGATCTAAAATTAATACTTCTATATCTTCATCTAAATCTCCTTTAACCTCGGAAGTCAGTTTGTTTAAATCACGAGCTAAAAATAAATAAATTTCTTCATCTGCATAACCTGGAGCAGGGACAAGAGTTCCCAGTTCATCCCATTTGTTTGCACTGAATCCAGTCTCTTCTTGTATTTCTCTTTGAATTGAATTAATAGGTGTTTCACCTATTTCTAATGTACCTGCTGGAAATTCTAATAAATACCTTGAAACAGCAAATCTATATTGCCGAAGAATGATAACTTTATTGTCTTTTGTAATAGGTACGGCTAATGCTGCCCCAGGATGTTTAATGTATCCATATAAACCTTCATGTCCATTTGGAAGCTCAATTCTATTTATTTCGAAACTAAATTTTTTTGACTTTAACTCAGATATTTTTTCTTTAAAAATGGATCTTTTTATAAGGTTTTTGTTGACCATGATTTTTAAATAAGAACAGCTTAACAGTTATTTTTTAATTTTGTAAATCATTTATATAGACCATTTTGGAACATCAAACTTTGTGATTTTTTGGCTTCTACTTAAGATTTCAGATAGTGGTGTAATAACGAAATTCCGATTCATGAATCTAGGGTGAGGTAATGTTAATTCCTCTTCAACCGTATGCAAATCTTCCCACCAAAGAATATCTAAATCGAGACATCTTGATAGCCATTTCTTACCCTTTGGCGTCTCTTCTCTTCCGAAAAATCTCTCTAACTTTTTTAGCTCTTTTAAAAGTAATTTCGCTTTTTTATTTGATGGTTTAGGAAAAGAATTACTTTTTATAAGTAAGAGAGTATTTAAATAATTTGGCTGCTCATTTTCAACACCATGGGGTAATGTCTCATAAATTGAAGACCAAAAAAAGTTTGCATGAAATTTGCTTTTCTCTTCTTTTTTTTTGTTGAAACTATCTCCCCACTCATTTATTATTTCCTCTATTTTTGGTTTGCAAATTAATAGTGATTGAAGAGGGCTTCCGAATTTACTATCAATATTTGCTCCGAGGGATATACATAGTCCATTTTTGATATTAAGATTTGATAATTCCACTACAAAAAACAAAGTTATTGGATAAATTCTATATCAGGCATTTTTAAAGTGATTTTGAACTCCGAGTTAAAAGAAAAAGGAGAAATAAAAGATTTAATGAACTCAAAGGATTCTTTTAGAGCTTTTCCTTTGGCGGCAATTACGGGTCATAGTTTATTGAAATTATCTTTGCTTTTGGCAGCAGTCGATCCGAGTTTAGGAGGAGTGATTATCGCTGGCGGAAGAGGTACTGGTAAGTCAGTATTAGCAAGGGGTTTGCATTCTTTACTCCCTCCTGTAGAAGTATTAGATAATGAATCAATACTGGAAACACTATCAAAGAGAAATAGTAATACTTCATTAAGACCTATTGGTAGGAACCTAGATCCAGATAAACCAGAGGAATGGGATATTAGTACTAATAAATTGTTAGAGGAGGCAATTGGAAGTGATTATTTGAATCAAATTGATGAAATTCCAAAAAAAGTAAAAGAGGCACCATTTATTCAAGTTCCTATTGGTATAACCGAAGATAGACTTGTTGGATCAATTGATGTCGCTGCTTCATTAAGTACGGGAGAACAAGTGTTTCAGCCTGGAATTTTAGCAGAAGCTCATAGGGGTGTTCTGTATGTAGACGATATAAATTTATTGGATGATGGAATTGTAAATTTAATTCTGGAAGCTATAGGAAGAGAGCAAAATAATATTGAAAGAGATGGTTTAAGCCTCTCTCATCCCTCTAAGTCACTTTTAATAGCAACATATAATCCTGAAGAAGGTGCTTTAAGAGATCATGTTTTAGATCGTTTTGCTATTGTGCTTTCAGCAGATCAATCTATTGATAATGCTCAAAGAGTAGAGATTACAAAATCTGTTTTATCACATGCAGAAAATAATATTAAATTTGCAGAAAAATGGTCGGAAGAATCTGATAATTTATCAACTCAATTAATTTTGGCAAGGCAATGGTTAAAAGATGTCAAGATAACAAAAGAGCAAATAACCTATTTAGTCAATGAAGCTCTTAGAGGAGGAGTAGAAGGGCATAGGTCAGAATTATTTGCAGTAAAAGTAGCAAAGGCTAATGCAGCTCTTCGAGGCGATGAAAATGTAAATTCTGAAGATCTAAAAGTCGCAGTAAGGTTAGTTATTCTTCCACGAGCAATGCAAATACCTCCAGAAGATGATGATATTCAACCACCTCCTCCAGAGGATCAGAGTCCACCACCCCCACCTCAATCAAACAATGAAGAGTCTGAACCTGAGACTAGTGAAAATGATAATGAGCAAGACCAAGAACAAGAAGAAGATAATTCTGACGGAGAAGAAGAATCTACTCCCGAAATACCTGAGGAATTCATATTAGACCCTGAGGCATGTATGGTTGATCCTGATTTATTACTTTTTTCATCGGCTAAAGCTAAAGCAGGGAATAGCGGGAGCAGATCAGTCATATTTAGTGACAGTAGAGGAAGATATGTAAAACCTATTATTCCAAGAGGTAAAGTAAAAAGAATTGCTGTAGATGCTACCCTTCGAGCTGCTGCTCCTTATCAAAAATCGAGAAGATTAAGGAACCCTAGTAAATCAATAGTTATTGAAGAAAATGATTTTAGGGCAAAGCTTTTGCAAAAAAAAGCAGGGGCTCTAGTAATTTTTCTGGTTGATGCTAGTGGCTCTATGGCTCTAAATAGAATGCAAAGTGCCAAAGGCGCTGTAATAAGACTTTTAACAGAGGCATATGAGAATAGAGATGAAGTTGCTCTCATTCCTTTTAGAGGTAATCAGGCCGAAGTTCTTTTGCCTCCAACAAGATCAATAACTGCAGCAAAAAGAAGGTTGGAAACAATGCCTTGTGGTGGAGGATCCCCTTTGGCACATGGACTAACACAATCAGCAAAAGTAGCAAAAAATGCTCTTTCAACAGGAGATATAGGTCAAGTTATCGTTGTGGGGATCACTGATGGTCGAGGCAATGTGCCATTGGGATTATCTTTAGGGCAAAATGAGGTTGATGGAAAAGATAACGAAAATGAAAATGTCAATTTAAAACAAGAGGTTCTAGACATCGCTGCAAAATATCCCATGCTTGGGATCAAACTCTTAGTAATTGATACAGAGAGAAAATTTATAGCAAGTGGATTTGGTAAAGAATTAGCAGAGGCTGCTCAAGGGAAATACGTCCAATTGCCAAAAGCTACAGATAAAGCAATCGCAGCTATGGCTTTAAATGCTATCAATGAATTCTAAATATTTCTTATGGATAAATTTCGTTAAGGAATTTTGAAAGTCCAATCGTTAAATCTCTAATAGATTTAGTTAATTCTTTATCTTGTGTTAATTTTTCAAAATCATCACTCATATCATCTATTTTGGTTGAGATAGATCTAGCAGCATTAATTGTCAATTTAATGTCGTTAAGGGTTTCCTTGTCATCAATAGTAGACAAAATGTTATTTAAATGATTTGCAGCAATTGTAATTTCTTTAATTAGAGGTTCAACTCTTTGTATTTCTTGTTTAGATAAATAAATTAATTCATCAAGATTTTCTTGTGTTCGGTCAAATTGGTCAATTGAGTTAACGATGTTCTCAATTAAGTTTTCTTGATTTGTTTCTTTTAAAATTTCGCTTATTCGGTTAGTTATATTCGAGAGACTTGATAGTTGTTTCCCAGTGATAGTATCTCCCTGACAAATAATTAATTTGGCATCACATTTTTGGGATATAGGTTTTTCAACGTTTTTAGGAATTATTTTGTCAGTAGTTTCTAAAGCGACTTGTACATCTCCTCCAAGGAAAGAATTTGTAACTACCCTTGCAAATGCTGGCCTTGGAAGAATAATGTCAGGATTATTTAAAACTATTTTTGCTTTAATTGATTCATTCGTAAACAAGATATCTTCTATTTCCCCTACTAAAATACCTCTGTAAGTAACTGGAGATTTTTTTGATAAACCGCTTGCGTTATTGAATTCAGCGAAGAAGTACCAATTTTTTGAAGATAATCTTACTCCCCTTAGCCAAAAAGAAAAAAATGTGAAAATTAAAATTCCACCTAATAGTGAAAAACCAACTATTGAATCTCGTAAGCTTCTACGCATAATTACTAAATGTCTTTGGGTTGCATTGGACCATCAAGTTTCCCATGCCTAAATTGAAATACATAAGGATCATTACTCTCTTTAAATTCATTAATAGAACCTCCCCATCTGAATTTGCCTCCATATAGCATTAAGACTTTATCTGAAGTCCTTTCTATAGTACTAAGAACATGGCTAACTACAATAGACGATCCTCGAGCTTTATCGTTTGTTTTATTAATTAAATCTTCAATTCTTGATGAGGCAATTGGATCAAGACCGGCAGTTGGTTCATCAAAAAGTAATAAAGGATTAGTCTTTACATTAAGAGTTTGATCAGTAATTAACGCTCTAGCAAAACTTACTCTTTTTTGCATGCCTCCGCTTAATTCGTTTGGAAGTTTATTCTCAACATTAAATAACCCTACTTCAGCTAAACATTCGCATACTATTTCATGGATTAACTTTTTAGATAGGTTTTTGTTCCTTTTAAGAAGAAACCCAACATTTTCTTCAATAGTCAAAGATCCTAATAATGCTGGGTTCTGAAAAACTAGTCTTACATCAGGAGGGTTATTTTGATCAAGTCTTAGATATATTTGCTTCTCACCAAATATTTTTAATTCTCCTTTGGTAGGTAAAATGAGTCCTGCTAATATCTTTAATATTGTTGATTTGCCAGAACCTGAAGGGCCTACAATAGCTAATTTCTCTCCATCCTTAAGTTCAAAATTTATTTGATTAAGCACATTAAATTCTCCCCAGCCTATTGAGAGGTTTTTTGTTTCAACTGCATGCTTTGATTTTTTCAAAACTTTTATAAAAAGCATCTATACTTCATTTTGCCTATTTTTAGAAATAAAAAAAGGATCTATGAATTTGGATTATAATTAAACCATGTAGTTTTTAAATTTGAAAAAAATAATTTAAGAGGTTTTTGATGATTAAGCGCAAAAAAAAAGTAAGAAGTTATTATAAACTTTTTAAAAAGTCTAATTTTGTTTTATTAAACAAAATTTTAAGAATTTTGAGTTGGCTTTTGCCAGGACTGGTAATAAAAAGATGGATGATCACATCAGCAGTAGGATTTTTGACTTCAATATTAGGCTTGGCAATTTGGACAAATTTAAGACCACTCTACTGGCTGATTGAAGTATTTTTTTGGATTATGAATAGTTTAACTAGTGTCTTGCCTGTGGCATTATTAGGACCATTAATTTTTATTATTGGACTTTTATTAATCGGGATTGGACAAAATAGAAGTATTAATTCTATTCAAAAAGCTCTTGTTCCAGAAAAAAGTACTTTTCTAGTTGATGCATTAAGGGTTAAAAGTAAATTAAACAGAGGCCCCAATATTGTTGCAATTGGCGGCGGCACAGGGTTATCTACTTTGTTAAAAGGTTTAAAAAATTATAGTAGTAATATTACAGCAATCGTAACTGTATCAGATGATGGTGGAAGTAGTGGAATTCTTAGAAAGCAATTAGGTGTGCAACCGCCAGGAGATATTAGAAATTGTTTGGCTGCATTATCTAACGAAGAACCCATTTTGACTAGATTATTTCAATATAGATTTTCAGGAGGTAGCGATCTAGAGGGGCATAGTTTTGGGAATTTGTTCTTGTCAGCTTTAACAACAATTACTGGTAGTTTAGAAAAAGCAGTACAAGCATCTAGCAGAGTTTTAGCAGTACAAGGTCAAGTTTTACCAGCGACAAATATTGATGTTATGTTATGGGCCGAATTAGAAGATGGTGAAAAAATTTTTGGCGAGAGTAAGATCAGCGAATCTAAAAAATTAATTTCGAGGATTGGTTATCTACCAGAAAACCCTTCAGCTCTTCCTAGTGCTCTTGATTCTATAAAGGAAGCTGATTTGATCGTTCTTGGTCCAGGCAGTCTATATACTTCTTTACTACCAAACCTGTTAGTGCCAGAAATTGTAGATGCCTTATTGCAAAGTAATGCTCCCAAAATTTATATAAGTAATTTAATGACTCAGCCAGGAGAAACTGATGGACTCGATGTTTATCAACATATCAAAGCAATAGAAAAACAATTATCAAATTTTGGAGTTAATACGCGAATTTTTAATGCAATCTTGTCTCAGATTCAATTTGAAAAGTCTCCTTTAATAGATTACTACGAAAGTAGAGGGGCAGAGCCTGTTCAATGTAATAAGGAAAAACTATTATCTGAGGGTTATTATGTACTCCAAGCGCCCCTTTATTCAAAAAGAATAACTCCAACTCTTAGACATGATCCTAGAAAGCTAGCAAGAGCAGTTATGTTTATTTACAGAAAATTAAAGAAATTAAATTAATAAGCATCTTGAAGTTCATAGAAGTCTGGCTGAATATAATCCTTGCGCAATGGCCATCCTCTCCAGTCTTCAGGCATTAAGAGTCTTTTGGGATTTGGATGATCAATAAAATTTATTCCAAACATGTCATATGTTTCTCTTTCTTGCCAATCACTACCTTTGAAAAGGTTATACAAACTAGGGATTGATAAGTCAGAATCTCTTTCTAAGAAAACTTTTAATCTAACTTCTTTAATCTTTTCAATATTTTGTAGGTCATCTACAGTTATGAAATGATAAAAACTAACAAGATTTTTGCCTGGCCCTTCATCATAACCACCTTGACATTGGAGATAGTTAAATCCGTAGTTTTTTAAAGCTGTTACTGCTTCATATAACTTGCCAGCTTCTACAGAAATATTTTCTATTTCTAAATTATCATTAGCTAGTGATTGATTTGGAATTCCATCTTTCGATAAAGATTGACTTATAAATCCTTCTTTTTTAATTGAAGTATCTGAGGATTTGGCTAACCCGTCTTTTTCCATTAATCTTCTAAAGTGTTAGTAATTTGGGTTTTTTCTGTGTTTTCAGGTAATTCAGTTATTGTTTCTTTTGTTGAGGAGGGAATGACGTTAGCTGAAGTTTTGTTTAGATATTCACCTGTATTTTCTGAGAAAACAAGATTCATTTCGTGGTCAGAAGTTATATATCTGTGAGTTTGCTCTGTTTTTGTGCGCTCTAAAATTGATTCATTGCCAACTTTTTTTCTTAATTTGATTACAGCATCAAAAATTGCTTCTGGTCTTGGTGGACATCCTGGAAGATATAAATCAACCGGTATTAATTTATCAACGCCTCTCACAGCAGTTGTAGAATCTGCGCTAAACATTCCCCCTGTGATTGTGCAAGCACCCATGGCAATCACATATTTTGGTTCAGGCATTTGTTCGTAAAGTCTAACTAGGGCAGGAGCCATCTTCATTGTTACTGTTCCTGCAACTATTAGCAAATCTGCTTGCCTTGGCGAGCTTCTAGGTACTAAACCAAATCTATCAAAATCAAATCTAGATCCGATTAAGGCAGCAAATTCTATAAAACAACAAGCTGTTCCATACAAAAGAGGCCATAGACTACTTAGTCTAGCCCAATTATGAAGATCGTCTAAACTTGTCAATATAATATTTTCACTTAAATCAGTTGTAACTTGGGGTCCACCGAGAGGATTGCAAGTTCCTTCTCGGATTTCTCTTATAGCTTTTGGGGATAATTGTGGATTCAATTTTTTAACTCCATTCTAGAGCACCTTTTCTCCATGCGTATGCCAGGGCAATAACAAGTATTGCAATGAAAATTAAAGCCTCAATAAAAGCTAATAAGCCTAATCTATTGAAAGCTACAGCCCAAGGATAAAGGAATACTGTCTCAACATCAAATATAACGAAAACCAAGGCAAACATGTAATAACGAATATTAAATTGAATCCATGCTCCTCCTATAGGCTCCATTCCAGATTCATATGTAAGTTTTCTTTCCCCTGTTCTTCCTTTTGGTGCAACGATGAGATTAGTAACTAAAGCCAATACCGGAACAGCTGCTGCAATTAGAAGAAAACCTAAAAAGTATTCATAGCCAGTTAATAAAAACATCTTAAAAATTAATTTTGGATAAAAGTCGCTTAATTAAGCAAAATCTCTTAAAGTTCTTAAAGAATAATAATAAACCGTGAGTGAAAACATTCAACCTGCCTCTGAGGAAAACAAAATAGTTAAAAATTTTGAGAAAGATAAACTTTCTGAAAACTCCTTAGAAGTAAATGTTAAACAATCTAGTCTTAATCTAGAACAAAATAGATTCGAATGTAGAAGTTGTGGATATATTTATGATCCGTCTGAAGGAAATAAAAAGTTAAACATACCTAAAAATACGCCTTTTTCAGAGTTGGATGGTAATACTTTTGCTTGCCCTGTTTGTCGAGCTGGTAAAAATTTTTATAAGGATATAGGTCCTAAATCTAAACCTAGTGGTTTTGAAGAAAATTTAGTTTATGGGTTTGGTTTTAATAGCTTACCTCCTGGACAAAAAAACATATTGATTTTTGGAGGACTTGCGTTCGCTGCTGCTATGTTCCTTTCTTTGTACTCTTTGCATTAATATATACAAATGAAAAAAATTATTACTTGCATTCCCAACTTTCTTTTATCTATTCTTCTTTGTTTTGTATTGAGCAGTTGTTCATCTACAGGAGTAAAGATGAGTGATAACAGCCCTTGGAAAACAATTCAGTTTGAGGACCAGGCTAATGCTTTAGATGTTGATTTTATAGATGATAAAAATGGATTTTTAGTAGGTTCTAATAGACTTATTATGGAATCTAATGATGGAGGAGAAACCTGGGAGAAAAGAAATTTAGATTTACCAAGTGAAGAGAACTTTCGCCTACTAGATATTGACTTTAAAGGTCAAGAAGGATGGTTAATAGGTCAGCCCTCATTAGTTATGCATACACTTGATGCGGGAAAAAATTGGACACGTTTATCTCTAGGTAATAAATTACCAGGCCAACCATTTCTAATAACGACTGTAGATGCTGGTCTTGCAGAATTGGCTACCACTGCAGGTGCTATCTATGAAACATCAGATAGTGGTGAATCATGGAATGCAAAAGTAGTAGATGCATCTGGCTCTGGAGGTGTAAGAGATTTAAGAAGAACTAATAAAGGAGATTATGTCAGCGTAAGTAGTCTGGGTAATTTCTTTTCTACTTTGGACAAGGATAGTGATACATGGATAGCTCATCAAAGAGCCAGTAGCAAAAGAGTTCAAAGTATTGGTTTTAATCCAGAAGGAAGTTTATGGATGCTTTCTAGAGGAGCAGAAATTAGATTTAATGAAGATACTTATGACCTTGAAAATTGGACAAAACCTATTATACCTATCCTTAATGGATACAATTATTTAGACATGGGATGGGATCCAAATGGTGATATATGGGCTGGCGGAGGTAATGGAACTTTAATAGTAAGTAAAGATCAAGGTAAAACTTGGAAGAAAGATCCTATTGCCTCTGAATTGCCAACAAACTACATCAAAATAGTTTTCCTTAATAAGGATGCTTTAGATAATCAAAAGGGATTTGTACTTGGCGAACGTGGTTATATTCTTAAATGGAATAGCTAAGTTTAATAACTTCGTTCAATAGTAAAAAAAAAATTAATTTTTTACAGATTTAGCAACTGTCTGTAACCAACCTGTTAATTTCTTCGCGAACTTATGATTTTACACTGTAAGATCATAGGGTAAACATTTGTGATTATGGCCGCAGGTTCAACGGGTGAACGCCCATTTTTTGAAATAATCACCAGTATTAGGTACTGGATTATTCATGCAGTAACATTACCAGCTATCTTTATAGCAGGCTTCTTATTCGTATATACAGGCTTAGCC
Source organism: Prochlorococcus sp. AG-418-I21 (assembly GCA_003214115.1). Lineage (GTDB taxonomy): Bacteria > Cyanobacteriota > Cyanobacteriia > PCC-6307 > Cyanobiaceae > Prochlorococcus_A. Next base: position 44,366 of record QCMA01000003.1, on the reverse strand, counting down.
TACGATGCTTTCGGAACTCCTCGTCCTGATAGTTATTTCCAATCATCTGAATCTAAAGCGCCTGTTGTAACACAAAGATATGAAGCTAAATCCCAACTAGATTTAAGAACAAAATAACAATGACTAATTCTCAAGCTCCAATGCAGGCTGCGGAAGTCCGCGTTTATCCTATATTTACTGTTCGATGGCTGGCAGTTCACGCTCTAGCTATCCCATCAGTATTCTTCTTAGGCTCTATTGCTGCAATGCAATTCGTAGCCCGATAAATTTAACTATCATGCAAGTAAACGAAAATCCTAACAAAGTTCCAGTTGAACTTAATCGTACAAGCCTTTATTTAGGCTTATTATCAGTCTTTGTATTGGGAATTTTATTTTCCAGTTACTTTTTCAATTAAATTAAAATTATGAGTAAATTAAAAGGACCTGATGGAAGAATTCCAGATAGACTTCCCGACGGTAGACCGGCAGTTGCATGGGAAAGAAGATGGACTGAAGGAACTCTTCCTCTATGGCTTGTGGCTACAGCAGGTGGAATTGCAGTTATCTTCGTTTTAGGAATATTCTTCTATGGCTCATACCAAGGTGTTGGAGCTGGAGGCTAATAAATCCTTACCTTCAACCATACAATCACTTATATCTAATAAGTCTAATAAGAATCAGTGAATATCCTTAGTTTCTCATTTGTGGAGCTTGGGATATTTTCTTTTTGGGTTATCAATCCATCTTTTAATGAAAAATGAGACTTACTTTTTGGTCTTTCTTTTTCAATTAACTTAGCTACTTCTAATATTATTTTATTAGCCACTTCAGTATTTGATCTTAGATTATCCAAAACCATCTCTACAGAAACTTCTTGATGAGTTTGATGCCAGCAATCATAATCGGTAACCATAGATAATGAGGAGTAAGCTATTTCAGCTTCTTTAGCTAATCTTGCTTCTGTGTGGTTCGTCATTCCAATTATTGAACATCCCCAACTCCTATATAAATTAGATTCTGCTCTAGTTGAGAAAGCAGGGCCTTCCATTGCTAGATAGGTACCCCCTCTATGTAATTGTCTACCGCCAGGAATATTTTTTTCTCCGATTTCACTTAAAATACGTGATAAATTTGTGCAGAAGGGATCTCCCATAGTTACGTGAGCAACAGCTCCCTCGTTAAAGAAGGTTGCAGGTCTATTTTTTGTCCGGTCTATAAATTGATCTGGAACAACTATATCAAGTGGCCTTATCTGTTCTTGTAATGAACCAACTGCTGATGGAGCAATAATCCATCTTACTCCTATAGATCTTAGAGCCCAAATATTAGCTTTGTAAGGAATTTCAGAAGGATTTAAACTATGTGTTCTGCCATGTCTAGGAATAAATGCTATCTCTAGGTTTCCAAGATTATATACTTTTATTGAATCAGAAGGTTTACCATAAGGAGTATTGATTTCTAGTTCTCTTGAGTACTTTATTTGATCCATTGAATAAAATCCACTTCCACCAATCACTCCTAATCTTGATTTTTCAATTGGTAATAAATGTTCTTTATTCATAGTGATGTAAATGACTTTTAATCATCTGGTACTAATTGGAGGAGGACACTCAAATGTTTCTTTATTGAAGAAATGGTTAATGTTTCCGAAATTAATGCCAGAAATTCCTGTTTCAATTATATCTAGAGATTCTCATTTGGTTTATTCGGCGATGTTCCCATCGGTGATTTCAAAATCAATCACTCTAGAAGAGAGTTTAATTAATATAAAATCTTTAGCAAAAAATGCAAAAGTCTCTTTTATAGAAGAAGAAGTAAAGGATATTGATTTCAATTTAAAGAAAATTGTTTTAAGTAATAGACCTTCAATTAATTATTCGAAGTTGGTGCTTAATTATGGAAGTCAAACAATAATTCCAAAAGAATTTGAATCATTAGTTAAAAATCGAAATGCTTTTTCAATTAAACCTTTTTTAAGCGCTTATGACTCAATACTAAAAGAGGACATTTTTGATTCATTTAATGAACTTCCATTTGTAATTGTTGGGAGTGGCCTTGCTGCAATTGAAGTATCATATGCTTTGCGAAAAAGATGGGGAGATAGACCTTTAAAACTATTATGTGATTCAAGAAAAATTAATAATAAAATTTTAAAAAGTTTACGGAATTCCAATATTGAACTAGTTGAAAAACTTAATTTTGATTATGGAAAGATCCTTTTATGTACTGGTAATACATCTCCGTTATGGGCACAAAAAAAATTATTAGATTCGGATTCTTATGGCAGAATAATTACAAATCAGAATTTACAGATAAAAAGTTTCTCTGGAATCTTTGCTGTCGGTGATTGCGCAGTTGTAGGTTCAGCAAAAAGACCAGCATCGGGAGTTTTTGCAGTAAAAGTTGTAAATACATTAGTACAAAATCTTAAAAAAGATATAGAAGGTAGATCATTAAAAAAGTGGTTTCCTCAAAAGATCGGATTGCAAATAGTAAATATATTTCCAAGCCATCATCCAAAGGCTTTTGCTATTTATCGTAATTTTGTTTTCGGCCCTTCTTTTATTTTTTGGATTTTAAAGCATAAAATTGATCTCAACTTTATAAAAAAGTTCAGATCAAAACGGCTAATGATGAACAGTAGTGAAAAAAATATTTCATTGAATGATTGCAGAGGATGTGCAGCTAAAATTCCTCAGTTAGTTTTGAATAAATCATTAATAAATTCTAATTTAAATTCTTTTGCCTCATCACCTGAAGATTCAGTTGAGATATATCAAAATGGTCAAGATATTATCTTGCAAAGTGTAGATGGATTTCCTGCTTTGGTAAGTGATCCTTGGCTTAATGCAAAAATTACTACTTTGCATGCTTGCTCAGATTTGTGGGCATGCGGAGCAAAACTTTCATCCGCGCAGGCTTTAATTTCATTACCAAAAGTTGAAAGGGAATTTCAGAGTTACCTCTTTTCTCAATCACTGAAAGGTATTAAATCAACAGTTGAGGATCATGGAGGTGAATTACTTGGAGGCCATACTTTCGAGGCAAGAAGTTTAGTAAATAAACCTTATTCATTAGGAATGGATATTTCTTTAACAGTTCAAGGTATTTTAAAAAATGGAGCAAAACCATGGCTTAAATCTGGAATGAATATTGGAGATATTCTCATGATGTCTAGACCTCTGGGCGTTGGAATTTACTTTGCCGGTCAAATGCAAAATATTAATATGCTAGGTAGTTCTTCTGAAGTAATTAATAATTTAGTAAAGAGTCAGCAATATTTGATTGATGAAATTTATCTTTTTCAAAATCAATTTAAAGAATCATTAGTCAATGCTGCGACTGACATTACTGGATATGGATTTATTGGACATCTTAAAGAAATGGTTGAATCATCTAATTTATATAGGCAAAGCAATAATCTTGAGCCACTAAAAGTTTTATTAGATTTATTTGCATTTAAAGCTTATCCTGGGGTATTTGATTTAATAAGAAAGGACGTTAAAAGTACTTTCTTTGAATCTAATAAAGAAATTTTTGACAAAATTTATAAAGTAAATAAGCAGAAAAGAATAATTAATTTTTTAAACGAAAATTCATTAGATCAAGAGACTTTTAAAGAGAGAATATTATTACTATTAGATCCTCAAACATGTGGCCCCTTGTTGATTAGTTGTAATCGTAAATATGAAAATGTTCTAAAGGATAAATGGTACAAGGTTGGAGAGGTTGTAAAAATGTAATTAATTTCTATTTAATTTGTCAATTTCCAAATATCTTAATCTTTTGATTTCCTTTCCCATCTCCTTCCCTGGGTCCCATCCTTCTTTTTTTAATGTTTCCCCATCTTTTTTTGATTTTATGAATTTGTAAATAAATAACCACTTAAATAATTTACGCCAGTATGGTCCTCCATCACAAATTAATAATTTGACTGTCTCATCATTAAGGTTTCTGTCCTCAATAAATTCTGTCCAACTTGATGGAGAAAAATGATTGAAATTTTTTTGGTTTGTATTTAATATCTTTTTGATATATATATAATCTTCTAATATTTTTATCTCACTATTATTTATCAAAAATCTTTGACATGCTTTTTCTAAATCTTCTGAATCTTTTAATAAGTAAAGCATATGATTTCCCTTTAACTTCTTAATCCAATTAAGTCCTCTTAAAAATCTTTTATCGACTTTAATATTTTCATTTAAGATTGAGATAATTTTCCATTTATGAATTATCGAAATCACATTAGTCAAATTGTCGTGATTGCATATTTCAGCTAGTTCCATCCTTATTCGTATGCCTAGTGCAGGTGGGTAAATCATTTTCTGATGAGTTTCTGAACTTTTCCATGGCCATTGTCTAACTGTTTCTTGAGATTGTTTGAGGGAATTATTTGAAATATTGAAATCTAACCTTGAAGCATATTTTGCACATCTAATTAATCTACTTGGATCATCTGAAATACTATTACTGTGAAGTAAGTTCAATCTTTTACTTTTTATATCATAAATTCCTCCATAAAGATCATAGATTTTCCTTGTCGAGACCTCGAAGGCTATTGAATTTATAGTGAAATCTCTCCTCTTAAGATCCTCCTCAATAGTACTTTTATTTACTGTGGGATTTAAGCCTGGAGCAGAATAAATTTCTTTTCTTGCAGAAGCAATATCAATTTTATAGTCATTAATATTTATTTCTACAGTGTTGTATAAATTAAATTCCTTGATTAAACATAAATCTACATTTACAATATTTTTTTTTATAAATTTGGCAAGAGAAATGGAGGATCCTTCAATAACAAGATCAATATCTACAGGTTTAGAAAACGATTTTTTGTGGAATTTACTAATTAATAAATCTCTTAAATAACCGCCAACAAAAGCTACTTTAGTATTGTTATTAGATTCTATGTATTTAGCAATTAGGTTATATAGATTAAATGGAGTTTTGATTAATTCACCTTGGATGTAATCAGAGATATCGTTCATGAGTTTTAACTTACATAACGAATTGGAGCTAATCTGGGATCTAGAATTTTACTGCCTTTATCACCAAATTTTACTGCTAAAGATATTTTTTCCCCACTCCCAAAAATATGTATGATTTCACCTTTCCCAAACTTTGAGTGAATTAGCATATCTCCAACTATCCAGCTTTTCCCTTTACTAGGACCTGAATATAATTTCCTTACTGCATTTATTGGTTTGTTAACAAATTCATTTGGATTGTTTCGATCAACTCTAGTTAAACGATCAAGATGCCAATCTCTTCTTATTGAAGCACCACCAGTTTGTGGTAATTCGCCATCAATTAAATCTTCAGGTATTTCCGAAAGAAATATTGAAGGAATTGTTGCTTCACGCATTCCACCCCATAATCTTCTTTCTCTGGCATGACTTAAGAAAACTCTTTCTTTAGCTCTAGTAATACCTACATAGCATAATCTTCTTTCCTCTTCAAGAAGTGAGGGAGTATCTATTGATCTATGGCTAGGGAAGAGACCTTGTTCTAGCCCAGTTATAAAAACATTTTGAAATTCTAAACCTTTACTATTATGTAGAGTCATAAGAGTTACAGAGTTAGGATTATTTTTTTTTGTATCATTATCAGTTGTTAAGGCTGCTGTAGAAAGAAATCCCTCTACATCTCCACTTTCTGTTTCTTCTTCATATTGAGTAGCTGCATTAATTAGTTCTTGTAAGTTATTTCTTCGATCTTCAGATTCTTCAGTCCCACTAGAAAGCAAGTCACTTAAATAACCACTTTTTTCTAATATCAGTTGTAGTAGTTGAGCGGGACCTGAATTTTCTAGGTAACACAGTAGATCATTCATAATTTCAGTAAATTTATTAATTCCTTTTGATGATCGGCCTATTGTTTCTTCAAGACTTTGCTTATCATTAAGAACCTCCCATAATGGGATATTTAACCTATTAGATAGTTCATTCAGTTTTTGAATAGTAGTCTTACCAATCCCTCTTCTAGGAACATTTATGATGCGTAAAAGACTAACGTTATCTGAAGAATTAACCAGAACTTTCAAATATGCTATTGCATCTTTAATTTCTCTTCTATCATAAAAACGCAATCCTCCAAAAATTGTATAAGGAATGCGCCACCTTACAAGAGATTCTTCTAATACTCTAGACTGAGCTCTGGTTCGATATAAAATTGCAAAATTTTTCCAAATTGGGTTTTGATTATAGTTATTGAGTGATTTGATTTTATTGGTAATTGCCTCTGCCTCGGAAATTTCATCATCACAGCTGAGTAACGTTAACAGTTCTCCTTTTTCTTTAGTAGCCTTTAAAACTTTGTCAATTCTCTCAGAGTTGTTTTCAATTAATGAGTTTGCAGCATCAAGGATATTGGAAGATGACCTATAGTTTTCTTCTAATTTAATTAAAGATGATTTTGTATCGTCGTTGATTGAAGTTTTAAAATCTTCTTGAAAACCAATTAAAATTCTGAAGTCAGCTGCTCTGAAACTATAAATACTTTGATCAGCATCCCCAACTACAAAAATTGACCGATCTTCCCAATTGAAGAATTTTTTTGGTTCAGTATTCCCAGCCGCAATTAATTTTATAAGTTCATATTGTGTTCTATTTGTATCTTGATATTCGTCAACTAAAATATGTTTAAATCTTTTGTGCCAATAATCTCTGACTATATCATTTTGCCTCAACAAGAAAACAGGCAAAAGCAGAAGATCATCAAAGTCTAAAGAATTATTTTTTGAGAGCGAAATCCTATACCTCTTGTAGGCTTCTGCAACTGTTCTATCAAAATTATTATCTGCTTTTTCTAAAAGATCATTAGAAGTTAAGCATTGATTTTTAGCATTACTTATTAATCTTTTAATCTTTTTGGGATCATATCTTTTTGGGTCAAGATTCATATCTTGACTGATAATTTCTTTTACTAATGTTTGAGAATCTGTTTCATCATAAATTGAAAATTGCCTTGTCCATTTTAGGCCTTCTGGATCAGTATATTTTTCAATATCGTATCTCAGAAGTCTTGAAAATAAGGAATGGAAAGTACCGATCCAAAGGTTCTGAAGCCTCTCTTGGTGAACGTTTGCTCTTAATTGATTTTGATCAATTTCTTTGAGAGTTGTCCAAGGCTGACCAAATTGATTAAAAGCTAATTCTTGGGCTAGAAGAACCTCTAATCTTGCTTTCATTTCTTTAGCAGCTTTGTTAGTGAAAGTGACAGCAAGAATGTTATAGGGATCTATAGAGTTACCCTCAATAAGGTTGGCAATTCTGTGAGTAAGAGCTTTAGTTTTTCCGCTACCTGCACCTGCTACAACTAATAGTGGTCCATAAACATGTTTTACTGCTTGAAGTTGTTGATCGTTTAGGGACTTAAAAAGGAAATTGTTGGTTTGAGGCACTTTTGGAAGGGTTTTTCAAAAATCAGACTTTACTATGAGATTCAGACTCCGTTTCTAGATCTTCTAACGCTTTTTTTAAATTTATAAGTTCATTATTGTTATTAATTATTTCTTCAAATTTATTTTGAGGCATCTTTAATTTCATACTTCTGTCTAGGATTTCTTTTTCCAATCTCTTTTTATATGAGGAAATAAGTTTCTTTGATAATTTTATATCCTGTTGATCCAAAACTTTATTAAAATGTAGTTCTATATTAGCGGAAAAAAAATTTTTTATTTGAATTATTTCAACTATCACTTTGGAATGAAGTTATTAATTAAGAAGCGTTGCGTTAAGTTTGAAATTGTATTGTTTTTACTAGCTTTGTATTATTCTTAAGATCGGTCTTTAAATTTTTACTTCAGGAATGTCAGTTTCAAAGAATAATCAACTATTGTCAGCCGATAAGAAATTAAATGATTTAAGCAATATAAAAGAATTTATTAATAGTGCAAACTCAAGATTAGATGCAATAACCTCAATAACCAATAATTCACATGCAATCGCAGCAGACGCTGTAACAGCAATGATTTGCGAAAATCAAGATTCACTTAATTCAAAAATATCTTTAAATACAACTAACAAGATGTCCGTTTGTTTAAGAGATGGAGAAATAATCCTAAGGATTGTTGCTTATCTTTTAATTTCTAATGACGAATCAGTTTTAGAAAAAAGTTGTTTGAAGGATCTTAAAAATACTTATCTTGCTCTTGGGGTACCTTTAAGAAATGCAAGAAGGGTTTTTGAATTAATGCGAGACGCAACTATCTCTGATTTGAATTCAACAGTTAATAATATGCCTGGAAACAAAGGCTTTCTTCCTAAATTAATATCTGAAACAGAGTTTCAATTTGAAAGGATAATTAATCTCTTAAACTAGCTAAATTCCTTATCTCTGAAGTATGAGAAGTCTGTATAACTGAGTTATTTTCCAGATTTCTAATAGTAGAAAATCTGGATCTTACATGAGTGGATAAAAAGGAAATTCTTTCTTCGGAAACTGTTGATTTATAAATAGTTTTAATGTGTAAATTATGTTGTTCATCAACAAAATAATTTGATGATGAAATAAAGGATTCTGTATAACCTTTATTTCTTAAAACAATTCCTGAATTTTCATCTTTGGGTAAAAAAATCAGAATAGTTTCATCTCCCTCACTGATATCATCATTGTCCCAATCACTAATAGCTTGCCAGTTTATAGAAATGGCTATGCTTTCTAGGTTTAAACTAAATTTATAATTTTTAAAAATTTCAACGACTTTTTTATTTTTTTTGTTGATATGTTTTATATATATTTTACTAGTTGAGTTTTCAAATTCCTGAAAAGCTAAAGTGTGAGTACTTCTAATAGATTTCCACTCTCCTATACTTTTATCAATGAATTGATTAATTATTGTTAGATTCTTCGTCAAGTTTATCTTCTACGGAATGATTTTCTGCTTTTTGTATCATTCTTACCATTGAATCCACCATTAATCTCTTGGCAGAAGTTACTTTTAATCCAGAAGGAGTAGTTGATATTTGTTCTCCAGGGCGATCATATGAAGTTGGTCTAATTGGAGCCATCTAATAACTTTAAAAATTAATCGATTTCTATTCTTGCATGAATTATTATTTATATAGTTGTTGTTTGCGAAAATGTCATATCTTTCTTCTTTAATAACAGAATTCTCAACTGTTTTGTTATTTAGGAATTTTATTTTTTGCCAATCCTGAAATAGTCGCTAAAGCAAACATTCCCAATAGAGCAATCCCTAGAAATAATCCTGCTCCCTGGCTAACTCCAGCTCCTACTGCTACTAGTATAGAGTCACTGATTAGAAGACTTATTAATAATGCAGGAGTAAATATTTTCCAGCGAGTTCCTCCAATACCAATTGCGTAGCTTAGAAAATCAAAAAGGCCAGTCATTAGTAGACCTGTCATAAGAAAGAAATTTTCTTCTAGCTGGTTTTGATTGAAACTTTCAATCTTTTGCATTGCTCTCGGGCCTACTAAATTACGTACAGGAACCCGACCATAATTTCTTGCGATAAAGAAAGCAGCTTGGCAAAAAACGATATCAGAAAAGATTATTGTCATGTAACCTTTTTGAAATCCTAGTAATGAACCAGCTAGCAGAGAATAAGCTGAACTTGGAAGGGCAGGTAAAATAATACTTACTCCTCTGAGTATGAATATTCCAAGAGGAGCCCAAATCCCCATACTTTCTATTTTGTTTCTTAGAGGTTCTATTCCATAATTTTGGATTAAATAAATCAATACAACAAATATTGCTATAAAAAAAACTACTGATAAAAATTTCTGTATTTTATTCATTATTTTTCTAATAAATTTATTGGAAGTAAATTCTTAATTTTAATATTTGATTCTATCTATAATGGAAATACTAATCAATAAAAAATTTTACAAATTTTTAATCTTTTATTTCCTAAGAATAAAAAATTTTTTGTATTCCATAAGTAGTCATGATTAATTCTAAGAATAAAGTTAATTCAATATTTTTTAGAAATTTCATTAATTTAGTCCTTTCGATTATCTTTTTCTTTTGTATTTCAATATACAAATCAGAAGCTTTGCCTCATGAATGGGTTGGAGTCCCTAAAAGTGAATACGGAGAGCAGTTATGGGATAGACAAAGTATAAAAAGGAATGAGGATGGTTCTGTAAGAGTATTGAGTAAATTTATTCCCAAAACAAAAAGTGAAATTACTAAGGATATTCTCTATACAATGGATATAAATTGTTTTGAAAAATCATTTAGAGATGTTGATGTCTCAATAGATGAAGCAAATAGTAATTTCAATGATTTAGCTAATTGGCAAGATCCAAATGGAGATAAACTGATTTTGGGTGTTATTGGTCAAGTATGCAGAGTCGAAAACTAAAAATTTTAAGTTAAAAAAAAACGAAAAAAATAACGAGTTCTCAATGATTTAAAAGTATAAAACCCTGTCTAGGACAGGGTTTTAAAGGTGCCAGGACCCAGATTTGAACTGGGGACACGGCGATTTTCAGTCGCCTGCTCTACCAACTGAGCTATCCCGGCTCTAACCTATATACTCTAAATTAAGATGTGTAGTTTGTGAAACCCTTTTAATTAAAAATTTTATATCTTCATCAAATATCTAAAAAAAACTTTTATTTTGAGTTCATCGCTAACAAGGCTGTACCAAATGAAGTAGTTTTTTTACATGAAACTATTGGTATATTGATAATATTTTCTCTAATTTTTCTCCACTGAGGGTTTTTTGAACCTCCACCAATAGTAATAATTTTTTTTGGAAGTGAACCTGTTAGTTCGCCTAGCTTTTCCCATCCTTTCAATTCGATCTTAGCTAGACCCTCGAATAATGCATGTAAATAAAGTGAGTCGCTTACTGGCCTTGGACCAAGTATCGGCTTTAAATTAGAATCATTAACAGGAAATCTTTCTCCTTTACTATTTAGAGGTAAAAGATTTAAAGAAGTGTTTTTTGATGGATTTATTTGTCGACTGAGCTCTTTTATTTCTAAATCAGAGAAAAACTGAGACAATATACCACAGCCTGCGTTTGATGCTCCTCCACATATCCAATTGCCGTTTACTCTATGGTTTGTAATTCCTTGTTTTTTTATAGGATTATCAATAATTTTCTTAACTACAATAGTTGTTCCTAAAACTGTGAGACCATCTTCTTTGCTTAAACCTGCAGCTATTACACTTGCATTAGAATCAGTGGTTCCTGAGATTAATATTAATTTCTTATTCAAGTTAAATCTCTCTGCTAAATCAAAATTCACTTGTCCAATAATTTCCCCACTTTTTATTATTTGAGGCAGGCATTTCTCCCATGAAATATTGAGATAGCTTTTTGGCCATGATTCTTTTTTTAGATCCCAACCAAGTTTTAGATTATTACCTTCTTCTCCATAAGTCCAATCTTTTAAAAACCAACCAGTAATCCAATCAGCTTGATGTCGTAAAAGTATATTTGTCCCATATTTATCTATTAGTTTTAATGCTTTAGCAAGACTACTGTATGGCGTTCTCAGATGATCTTCTCCAGAAGTTAAGGATTTAATAAGGATCTTATGTTCATTACATGCTTGGTCATAAGGTATTGCTTCTCCTATTGACTCTCCGTGCAAATTGCATGCGGTTAAAGTTCCTGAGGTGCCGGAGATTGCCAATTTATTGAGGTTAATTTTTATCTCAATAGGTAAACACCCTAAGAGTTCTTCACAAGAATTGATCCAAGAATTTGGATTTTTAAAGTTGTATGAATAAGCTACTGAGTTTGAAAATAATAATTCCTTTTGAAGATTAATTATTGATATTCTTGCACCACTGGTTCCAAAATCTAACCCTCCATAAAAATTATCAGGCATAGAAAAAATATTTTATGAAAAGATTTTTGAAGCCTCTGCTAATTGGGTTGCTTTTTCTTCTACATTTTCCCAAGGTAGCTCAAGATCTCTTCTACCAAAATGTCCATAGGATGCAGTCTTTCTAAAAAATTTACCACCCATTTTTTTGGGAAGATTTCTTAGGTTAAATTCTTTTATTATTGCTGAGGGTCTTAAATCAAAGTGCTTTTTAATAAGTTCAGTCAAATTACCTTGTGAAATAATCCCAGTATCAAAAGTTTCAACGAGAATGGAAATCGGTTTTGCAACTCCAATTGCATAACTTAATTGTACTTCCGCCTTTTTTGCCAATTTTGCCTTGACGATACTTTTAGCTACATAACGTGCTGCATAAGCGGCTGATCTATCCACTTTTGTGGGATCTTTCCCAGAGAATGCCCCTCCTCCGTGTCTTGCATATCCACCGTAAGTATCTACAATGATTTTTCTCCCAGTAAGCCCTGCATCTCCTTGAGGTCCTCCTACAACGAATTTCCCAGTGGGGTTGACTAGAAATCTTGTTTTGTGAATGTTTGGTTTGATTTCTAAATCTTCAGTAGCAGGAATTACAACATGTTTCCACAAATCTTCTTTTATTATTTGACGAATTTCTTCTTCATTTGTGATGCCTTCAATCTCGGGATTATGTTGAGTTGAAATTAAAATAGTATTAATCGAAACAGGCAACCCTTCTTTGTAATCAATGCTTACTTGAGTTTTGCCATCAGGGAGGAGATAGTTAAGGACTTTTTCATGCCTTACTTTGGCAAGTTGAATGGCTAATCTATGGGCCAAGCTAATCGGTAAGGGCATCAATTCCGGAGTTTCATCGCATGCATATCCAAACATTATGCCTTGATCACCGGCTCCGGTATTATCTTCCAAATCATCATTAGTATCATCTGCATTGTTTACTCCTTGAGAAATATCTGGGGATTGCTCGTCAAGTGCTACTAAAACAGCACAACTATTTGCGTCGAAACCACCTGCTCTGTAGCCTTCATAGCCAATTTCTTTAATTACATTCCTGACAAGTTTTATATAATCAACTTTTGCTTTTGAAGTTATTTCTCCAGTAAGTAAGCAAAGACCAGTATTTACAACTGTTTCACATGCAACTCTGCTTTCTGGATCTTCTGTTAGTAAGGCATCTAAAACAGCATCACTTATCTGATCACATATTTTGTCAGGATGACCTTCGGTTACAGACTCAGAAGTGAAGATAAAATCACTCATTAATACATAATTTTGAAATTAAACTTTATCCTAAATTAAACTCTTGTTACTAATCAATAATTGTAAATTAAAAAAATACATCTTTAAGAATAAAGAAACTTCTGGTTATGATATCCTTCCAAAAATTAATAATTAAATTTAAACTGTTTCAGATGAAGGAATAGGGATCTCTTCGTTATCGTCAGTTTGTTCAAATAACATTTGTTTGTATTTTGCAGCCATCTCTTCAGCTTTGCTAAAAACTTTTTGAGGGTCAGTTAGCATATCGCCTGGTTCAGGTTCAAGTGCTTTAGTAGATAATGAAATTCTTCCTCTTTCTGAATCAAGGTCAATTATCATAACTTTCATTTTGTCACTCACATTTAAAACATTATGAGGAGTCTCAATATGTTCATGACTAATCTCAGAAATGTGTAATAGACCACTAACTCCACCAATATCAATAAAGGCTCCATAAGGTTTAATACCTTTTACTGAACCAACAACAACTTCGCCTACTTCAAGTCGGTTCATTTTTTTCTCAACCAAAGCTCTTCTATGACTTAGTACTAATCTATTTCTTTCTTCATCAACTTCAAGAAATTTCAAGGGTAGATATTCACCTTCTAGGTCATCTTTTATTTTTCGAGCGCTTATATGAGATCCTGGGATAAAACCTCTCAATCCTTCTACCCTTACAAGAGCTCCGCCTCTATTTGTTGCAAAAACTTCAGAATATATTGTTGCATCTTCTTTTTGGAGTTGTCTAACCCTTTCCCATGCTCTTTGGTATTCAATTCTTCTAATGGAGAGGGCTAATTGGCCATCTTCATTTTCTTCGCTCATTATGAAAAATTCTCTACTTTCTGAAGGTTGTAAAACATCATTCAGTCCTTCAACTCTATTTATTGAAACCTCCTGAACAGGCATAAAAGCAGCTGTTTTTGCCCCAATATCTATCATTGCTCCTTTGGGCTCTAGAGCAAAAACGGTACCTTTAACTAGATCGCCAGGCTTGAAGTTATAGTCATACTTACCCAAAAGTGATGCAAATTCTTCTTGTGTGAATCCTGCGTTATCAAAATCTGTATTAGTTCTGCTGGAGGAAGAATCTGCTGAAGGTATATCGCTCTTCTCGAATGATAAATCTTCCTCATTTTGGGATGCTGAATCATTATCTGTTTCAGACGAATTTTTAATTTCTTGGTCCTCAGAAAGTTCTTTAATGGTTTGGGAAGAATTTTCGTTCATTTGTTAAATCGCAGACTACCTAAGGTAGTTAGAAAGGGATGCTACTAGCCTGCAAACCAATAGCAAAAAACATTTGTGATATGTATTCTACACTTTAAGATGCTGAATTTTATGAAATTGAAGCTAATTGGTTTTTTGAACTTCCTTTTAGAGATTCAAGAGTAGAAATAAAATCTTTTACCCCATTAAATTTTCTGTAAACTGAGGCGTATCTTATATAGGCGACTTCGTTTTCTTTTCTAAGATTTTTAAGTATTAATTCTCCGATTTGTGAAGATTTAATGTCTTTATTAGAGTCTTGAACAATTTGTGATTCAATTCCATCTACGAAATTAATAATTGCTTCACTACTGAAATTAGTCTTTTCGCAAGCTCTTGATATACCTGTAAATAATTTTTGTTTGTCAAATAATTCTCTGCTCCCATCTTTTTTAATTATTGATACTGGCATTGTTTCAACTCTTTCATAAGTTGTAAATCTAAAACTACAATTTAAGCACTCTCTTCTTCTTCGAACACTTTTACCACTATCGGCAGATCTTGATTCCAAAACTCTGCTATCTGTGTTTTGACAGGTTGGACACTGCATGTGGTGAATTAAGCTACACTTCAACTCTAATAGTAGAGTAATATCTTAATTATGAAAAGTAAAAAAAAACCTCTTGATTAAAGAGGTTTTTTTTTAATTCATTTTCTATCGAATTTAGGCGGGTCTCTAAAGGCGACAGCAAAGAATAAAGTAACAACTGCGAGAGTTAGAATAAGAACGTAAGCGAAAGCTTCCATAAGATTAAGTAATAAAGTTTAGTTTAAACCCTTCCTGGGATTCTTCTTGTGGTTTCGTCACCAAGCTTCTTGAATAAACCAAATTCAACTTGGTCGCCAATCTCAGCATCAATACCTGCAAAGGAATTTCTGTAAAGAGTTCTCGAGGCATGCCACCAGTGGCCAAATAAGAATAGCAATCCGAAACATAAATGTGCATATGTAAACCAAGCTCTCGGTGAGCTTCGGAATACACCATCAGATTTATATGTTTCTCTGTCAAACTTGAACGCTTCTCCTAGTTGAGCCTTTCTAGCTAATCTTTTAACTACTGCGGGATCTGTAAATGTTTGTCCATCTAGGTCTCCTCCATAGATAGTTGCAGTGATACCAGTTTGTTCAAATGAATACTTTGCTTCAGCTCTTCTAAATGGAATATCTGCCCTTACATTGCCTTCTTTGTCTTCAAGAATTACAGGGAAGTTTTCAAAGAAATTAGGTATTCTTCTAACTTCTAATTCGTTACCTTCCTTATCTTGAAAAGCAATGTGACCCTGCCAACCAGTTGGTAATCCATCACCATTAACAAGAGCTCCTACTCTAAATAGTCCTCCTTTAGCTGGACTATTCCCTACATAATCGTAGAATGCTAATTTTTCTGGAATCGATTCATATGCCTCTGATTTAGTGGCACCATTATCTATAGCAGCTTGTACTCTTCTATTGATTTCAGTTTTGAAGTAGCCTGAATCCCATTGATATCTTGTAGGACCAAAAAGCTCTACTGGGGTTGTAGCGGAGCCGTACCACATTGTTCCGGAAACAACGAAAGATACAAATAAAACAGCAGCTAAAGCGCTAGCTAGAACTCCTTCGAGACTTCCAAGTTTTAAAGCTCTATAAAGTCTTTCTCCAGGTCTATTGGTGATGTGAAAAATACCTCCAATAATACCCATAAGTCCTGCCGCAATATGATTCGCTACTATACCCCCTGGATTAAAAGGATTAAATCCTTCAACTCCCCAGGAAGGTGCAACAGGTTCTACATGACCAGTTAGGCCATAAGGGTCAGAAACCCAAATTCCCACGTTTGCGCAATGAAAAGCGCCAAAACCAAAACAGGTTAGTCCCGCTAGCAGGAGGTGAATCCCAAAGATTCTTGGTAAATCAAGAGCAGGCTCACCAGTTCTTGAATCTTCCCATAAATCTAAGTCCCAGTATGTCCAGTGCCAAATAGAGGCTAACATCAATAGACCGCTAAATACTATGTGAGCTGCTGCAACTCCTTCAAAACTCCAGAATCCAGGATCAACTCCAGTAGCACCTGTAATATCCCATCCATTCCAACTGCTTGTGATACCTAGTCTTGCCATGAACGGCATAACGTACATCCCCTGTCTCCACATTGGATTGAGAACAGCATCGGAAGGATCAAAAATGGCTAATTCATAAAGAGCCATTGAACCGGCCCAGCCGGCTAATAATGCAGTATGCATAAGATGCACAGCAAGTAGTCGACCTGGGTCATTAATAACTACTGTGTGAACTCGATACCAAGGCAATCCCATCGGTTAATTTCTAGTAACTATGCTGAATAAACAGCTAAACAACACGATAGTAAGGGTTTTTTAGTCTTTGAGGGATTTTTGTAAATAAATTTATTTTCTTGCAAAAATTGGGCAAATCGAAAAGCACAACTGCGTTTATAAGGAATTTTTGGCTAAAAACTGTTAATATTTTGGTCACAATTCTCAAAGTAAAACGCCAAAATAAGAAAAATAACTAAAAAAATGGCAACTATCAGATTTATTCGTGAGGATTTAGAGGTTCAATGTAATCCGGGTGAAAATTTACGGGAACTTGTTATGAGAGAGAATTTACAGCTTTATGGACTAAAAGGTATTTTAGGAAATTGTGGAGGTGCCGGACAATGCAGTACTTGTTTTATTTCAGTTGAAGGTGGAAACAAAAATTCTTTGAGTCCTCTTACATCTGTTGAAGAAGAAAAACTCAAAAATAGACCAGAAAATTGGCGTCTTGCATGCCAAACATTAATAAAGTCATCTTCAGTAATTTTAACAAAACCACAATCCCCCCCTTCAAATTTGGAAGAACTAAAAAAAATTAGTGTTAATAAAAAATTACCACGCTAAATTGTTTAAGACTGTTAATCAGTTTATAAAATTTGTTTATTTTTCCACTTTATTCCAAGATATACGTTTATAGTCTTAATACCTAATATAGAATTACCAATTAAATGGAAACAACTAACTTTGGATTCGTAGCTAGTCTTTTATTTGTAGGGGTGCCAACAATTTTCCTAATAGGTTTATTTATTTCTACACAAGATGGAGAAAAATCAAGCTTCTACTCTGACTCTAGTAAAGGTAGGCTTGGACCAAAACGCTAACGCTAATAAATGCTTTGCATTTCTGTAGAAGAATTTTTAATCTGGAAAAAAAAGCAACTTTCTAAAGGAGGCGATCAACAATCTTTTACTTTTTTATTAGATTGTATGGCTGGTATACCAGATAGTGATTTAAAAAATATAAGTATAAGTCCTAGGGAAAGCTTACATTTAAAAAAAAATTTAGAATTTTTAGAATCTGTTTGGGACGATCATTTAATAAATTCTTGCCCTATACAATATCTCTGTGGAATAACTTTTTGGAGAGACTTAAAATTAAAAATTACAAACAAAGTACTCATTCCTAGACCAGAAACAGAGCTCATAGTTGATGTAGTCTTCAATATATTTCGAAAGAAATCAGAAAAATTATTTTTTGCTGAATTAGGAACTGGATCAGGCGCAATTAGTATTGCTTTGGCATTAGCTTATCCATTGAGCGAGGGACTAGCAACTGACATAGATCAAGATGCATTAGAAATAGCCACTAAAAATTTTATAAATTCTTCTAAACAATCAAATTTGAAATTTTATTGTGGAAATTGGTGGTCACCTATTGAGAGTTTTAAAGGAAAATTAGATCTCGCTATTTCAAACCCGCCATATATACCCAGAGATATTTATGAAAAATTACCCAAAGAAGTTAAAAATTTCGAACCTAAAGTTGCTTTATTAGGAGGCGAAGATGGTTTAAAACATATTAGAGAAATAATACAAAAAGCACCATTATTTTTAAAAGAGAATGGTTGGCTAATTTTAGAGAATCATTTTGATCAAAGTGAAAAAGTAAAACAATTACTTATAAATAATAAATTTACATCAATAGAAATTGTGAAAGATCTTTCAGGTATTGGTAGGTTTACGATTGGAAGATATAAATAAACTATTGTAGGTTCGTAATCTAAATGAATTTAGTAGACTGTAAAAATGCCTTAAAAACTCTTGAAAGTGGTTTGCCTATAATTTTTCCAACAGACACTTTACCTGCAATTGGATGCTTACCAAAATTCTCAAATATCATTTATGAGGTTAAAAAAAGAGATATAAACAAACCTTTAATACTTATGGGATCAGAACATAAACATTTAATTGATTATGTTCACGAATCAGCTAAAGAAGATTACGAAAATATAGCTTCAAAATATTGGCCTGGAGCTCTGACAATCGTCATTCCTGCTTCAGAAAAGCAGACTACAATCCTCACAAGTAATGATCTTACTCTTGGGATGAGGATTCCAAAATCAAATATGGCACAATCTCTTTTGAAAGAAACAGGCCCATTGTTAACTTCAAGTGCAAATATTTCAGGTTTTAAAGGATCAATTACAGCTGAAGGTATTGCTCTAGACTTTCCTTCTGTAAAAATTTTAGGCCCTTTCCCCTGGGGAAAAAGTAGTGGAAAAGCGAGTACTATTATAGTTTGGAAGAAAAATGGAAAATGGGGCCTTATTAGACAAGGAGAAGTATTAGTAAAGGAATTGTTGTAATGTTTTTATTATTATTTTTTGTTTTATTAATTCAATTTTTTACTTATTGGATATTTGAACCTCTTGTATCTTTTTTAGATTACTTTCTCGAAATAAGACTGTTTCCTATCATTGCTCTCATAGGTTTGATCTTTTTATTTTCAGCAAAGAATATTGAAGTGGATTAAATAAACTAAAATGCCGGCTAACAGATTTGAACTGATGACCTTCGCTTTACAAAAGCGCTGCTCTACCGCTGAGCTAAGCCGGCATAACCACTATCTTACAATTAAGGAGGTTCAATCTTAGTATTTTTCGGAGGTTTTTAAAATTTATTACTTTTTGATATCTTTTTGACTTTTATCTTTCTTATCATTTTTTTTAAACTTTATCTCTCCTGTAATAGTTCTTTTGATTGGTAAATTTGCTACTAATGCAGTCATTCTGTCCTCCGTCTCTAAACTTACTGCCACCTCTTCAAAATCAATCTCAACATATTTAGCAACAACATCGAGTATCTCTTTCCTCATTTTATCCAAAAGATCAGTTGTTAATGAACTCATATCAACTCTGTCATGAGCAAGTACAAGTTGTAATCTTTCTCTAGCTGTGTTGGCACTAGCCGTTTCTCTGCCTAGTAACTTGTTTATAAGGTCTCTGAGTGTCATCATTTTTAAAAAACCTTTGTTTGCATTAATCTAATAAATCTATCTTTAAGACTTTTACCTTCATTTTTTGGGTCAATAATTGGTACATCCTTTCCTGTAAGTCTTTGAGAAACATTTAAATAACATTTTTTTGCAGGAGATCTACCATCTGTAAGTGTCAGTGGCTCGCCTCTATTCGTACTTATTATTACCTGTTCATCTTCTAAAACAATACCTAATAAAGGCAAAGACAGAATCCCTTGGACATCATCGATAGATAGCATCTCTTGACTTGCCATCATGTTGGGCCGAACTCTGTTAATTACAAGCTGAATAGGTTCAATGTCGGAAGTATTAAGAATGCCTATTACTCTATCGGCGTCGCGCACTGCAGATAATTCTGGGTTAGTTACAACAATAGCTTCTTTACAAGCTGCAAGAGCATTTTTAAAGCCATCTTCTACACCAGCAGGACAATCTACTAAGACAAAATCGAATTTCTCACTGAGCATTTCACTGATTTTTTTCATATCTTCAGGCTTCATCCAATCCAACATCCTTGGATCACCAGCAGGTAGAAGAGCAAGATTAGGTTCCTTTTTGTGCCTAACTAATGCTTGGTCAAGACGACAAGTCTTGTCTAGAACATCTTGAGCTGTATAAATGATTCGATTTTCTAATCCTAAAAGAAGGTCTAAATTTCTTAAGCCAAAATCAGCATCTAATACAGCAGTTGTTGCTCCGCTATTAGCAAGAGCTATGCCAAGGTTCGCAGTTAAAGTGGTTTTACCAACTCCTCCTTTGCCTGAACAAATTAATATTGTGCGAGTATTTTTCCCCACGATTTTATGGATTTTCCAAATAATAAAGCCACTTGCAGAAAGTTAAATATTTTAAAGATTAAGTAATTCTTAAATTTATCGAGTTTTAATTAATTTATTGCAATTCATTGATTAATTTGTAATTTCGATTAGGTATGGTTTGATAATTATCGTTTGTTGATCTATAACAGCGATTTCTGGGTAACTATTTTTGGGCTTATTCTTTGGTCCAATAGCTATTACATCCGCAATTCGCAATTGTAAAGGATTTAAATAAAGTGATGCAATAGAGGCATTTTTATTTCCACTTTTTCCTGCGAATGCGATCCCTAGTAATTTGCCCCAAACGTAAATGTTTTTTTTGGCGGAAACTATTGCTCCTGGATTAACATCTCCAATGATGCATAGGTTTCCATTTGAAGATATTCTGTCCCCCGATCGAACTGTCCCTTCGTGAAGAATATCGTCTTTGTTTTTTGACTTAAAAAAAAGTATCTTATTTTGAATCTCTTGCTCTTTATAAAAAGTTGAATTTATTTTTAAAGACTTACCACTTAATACTGTATCTCTATTATTTGAGTAAATATATAGTGAACTAATGTTAATTTTGTCAAAATGATCTTTTAATTTTGATAATTGATGAGAACTTATTGTCTCATTTACTGCGAAAATTCTTGCTTCCAGAGGCCCCTTCATGGAAGAAAACTTTTTGAAAGTTTCATGAATATTATCTAAATTAATCAAAGGAAAAATTTCTAAATATTTACTTTTAGTGCAACTTAAGACGATTTCCATGGAAATAAGTCTAGGAATTATTTCTTATTAGTGAAATTTCATTTTTAATTTCATTTTTGATCATACCTGGATAAATAATTAAAGAGCTTTCCTCAGATCTCATTAAGGTTTTTATTAATGCAGAACTACTTTCCAATGAGCTTTGATAAGTGCCGTCCCATATTTTAAGTGCATTGTTAGATTCAAAACCTTTAAATGACCTTTCCTTAATCCCACAAAAAATTTCTGAATTATAACCATTTTTTTCACATAATTTTCTTGCAAACGCAAGGATTTTTAGTCTATTTATTTTACTCAAAAAACTTATGTCGGATGCTTTTAACAAATCTCTATCAATAAACATTTTGCATAGTGTAGAAAGTGGCTCAAAAGATTCATCTTTCCATCTCATCAAATGATAGTAAAATGTTACATCATCATTTCTTATGAAATCATCAAAATCAACTTTTTCAGGGGAAAATATCCATTTATAAAGCGAATTATCTAACAGAATTTTCTTTTCAAAATTATGTTTTATTGTATGAATTATTTTTTCCAGCATCCATGTTGATATTTCGTTTATTCTGTGATTGTAAATTGTTCTATACATTAAATTTCTTAGCACTAGGAAATGCTCAATAGCGATAACTCCTTTTGGTTTGATTCCGATATTTCCATCAGGTGAAAAAGTAAGAGCTGAAATAATTCTTTCTAAATCAACTAAGCCATAGTTAGTACCGGTGTTGTAACTATCGCGTAAAAGATAATCGAGACGATCGCAATCTATTTCACTGCTAATTAATGTTTTCAAAGGTTGTGAAAATAGTTGCTTTGACTGAAATAATTCCCCAATTTGTCTCGGTAATTCGTTGTCATACTTTTTGAGTATTGAATTTATTGGAGAATAATTTTTAACTAAGTTTTGAGACCATTTTTCGTGGTTATGCTCGAATATTGTTTCACTGGTATGGCTTAAAGGCCCATGACCTAAATCATGTAATAGAGCTGCTGCATAAAGAACAAATTTATTTTCACAAAATGAAGGTTTATTTTCAATTAACCTTTTATAGATCTTTCTTGCGATACAAAAAACCCCAATTGAGTGAGTAAATCTACTCGATTCTGCTCCGTGAAAAAGTAATAATGCCGCCCCTAGTTGTTTTATTCTTCTTAATCTTTGAAAAGCAATTGTATCAATTAATTCCAGAACCATTAATTCTTCTGGCTTCCTTGAATCAAATACTATTTCTTTATGAATTGGATCATGAAAGACTCTTTTAAAACCCATAGTTTTTAAGATTTTTTATTTCTAATCTTTCTATATTTCAAGGTTTTATTCCTTCATTGCTTAATTCACTATTTTGCAATGAAAGTTTTTCCTTTTCTAGAAGCGACTCTAGAAATAATTCTGCATTCTTTACCCATTTATCGTCAGCACTTCCATATTCACTTGTATCAGGAAGATCAAGTAACTTATCAGGCGTCATACCTTTGCCTTGAATATTATTACCTTCTGGAGTTAAATAACTAGCAACAGTTATTGCAATACCACTATCCTCTCCAAGACTTTTTAGGGATTGAATTAAACCTTTCCCATATGTTTTTTCTCCCATAAGAATTGATCTTTTATTATCTTGTAAAGAACCAGCAAGTATTTCACTTGCACTTGCAGTACCTTTATTAACAAGAGTCACCATTGGTCCATCAAAAGATGTCTCCTTTTGAGAAATTATTGCATCTTTGATTCCATTTCTATTTTTTGTCTCTACAACAGGTTTCTCACTTAATAACGAGTCTGCAACTGCTATACCTGAACTTACTAGTCCACCTGAATTATTTCTCAGATCTAAGATTAACCCCTCAACCTCTTTCTCTTTTAACTCTTGAAGTGCCTCTTCAACTTTTTTGGGTACGCTTTCGCTGAATTGAGTTATCCTTAAATATCCTATTGTGTGAGAATCGTCTCTCAATCTTTTCGTTCTAACTGGTCTAAGATCCACTGATCTCCGCTCTAAATCGACCTCCCTAATTTCTCCTGATTCCGAAGAGATTTCAACCAGAACTTTAGTTCCAGATGCACCTCTTAACTTAGAGGCTGTATTAGCAAGGCCTATTTCTTTGGATGAAATGCCATCAACTTTTACTATAAAGTCTCCGCTTACTATTCCAGCCTCTTCGGCTGGAGATCCTCCAAGAGTTGAGATAACTTTAACTTTTTTGTCATCATCTTCACCTAATTGGATCCCAACCCCATTAATCTCGCTTCCAAAATTACTTGATTTAAGGAGTTCATAATCTTTTGGGCGCAAAATTCTTGTATAGGGATCTTCTAAAGGTCTTAACATGTCTTCAATTGCAGAATAAGCCTCTTCAGTTGTTTCAATTTGTTTCTGTAATGTTTTTTGTCTAATTCTCTTCCATTGTATTTCTTCAAACTTTTCTGGGTCATAAAAGCCCTCATTAACCAGGGTCCAAGCATCTAGGACTAATTGCTTGCTATCACTGAGAGCATCCACTCTTTCTATCAATAAAATATTTATAGAAAAAACTATGATCATTGAGGCAGTGATCAAAGTTTTGAATGTTAAAAGTTTGTTAAAAGATGAATTCATTGGGTTAAGTGTTAACACCAAGTATAAGAATTTTAAGTAAGCTCTTTAATATCAAAGCTAATTTTTTTTTGGATGGCGAATTCTTCATCTGTTTATGATTGGTTTCAAGAACGACTTGAAATCCAAGACATAACTGACGACGTAACTTCCAAGTACGTACCCCCTCACGTAAATATTTTTTATTGTTTAGGTGGCATAACTTTAGTATGCTTCTTAATTCAATTTGCAACAGGTTTTGCAATGACTTTTTACTATAAGCCAACAGTCACACAAGCTTATAGTTCAGTAAGTTATTTGATGACAGATGTAAGTTTTGGATGGTTAATACGTTCTGTTCATAGATGGAGTGCATCAATGATGGTTTTGATGTTAATCCTTCATGTTTTTAGAGTTTATCTTACAGGTGGTTTCAAAAGACCCAGAGAATTAACTTGGGTGACAGGTGTTGTAATGGCAGTCATAACTGTAGCTTTTGGAGTGACAGGATATTCTTTGCCTTGGGATCAAGTGGGTTATTGGGCAGTCAAGATTGTTTCAGGTGTTCCTGCTGCAATACCAGTAATTGGTGATTTTATGGTTGAACTTCTGAGGGGTGGAGAAAGTGTTGGACAATCAACTTTGACGAGATTTTACAGCCTTCATACTTTTGTCTTACCGTGGTCATTAGCTGTTTTCATGTTGATGCACTTTTTAATGATTCGTAAACAGGGCATTTCAGGTCCCTTATAAACTTTTATAATTAAACCATTACTAAGTCTTCCTTATGTCTACGTTAAAAAAACCAGACTTATCTGACCCAAAATTAAGAGCAAAACTCGCTAAG
The DNA here is from genome assembly GCA_003214115.1 of Prochlorococcus sp. AG-418-I21. Classification (GTDB taxonomy): domain Bacteria; phylum Cyanobacteriota; class Cyanobacteriia; order PCC-6307; family Cyanobiaceae; genus Prochlorococcus_A. The sequence goes on along the minus strand of QCMA01000003.1, from coordinate 19,767 downwards.
GGTATGGGTCATAATTATTATGGTGAGCCAGCTTGGCCCAATGATTTACTTTATATATTCCCAGTAGTTATTTTAGGTACCATAGCCTGTGTAGTTGGACTTGCAGTTCTTGATCCAGCAATGCTAGGAGACAAGGCCAATCCATTTGCTACACCTTTAGAAATTCTCCCAGAATGGTACCTATACCCAGTCTTCCAAATACTTAGAGTTGTTCCTAATAAACTTTTAGGTATTGCACTTCAAACATTAATTCCACTTGGGTTAATGATCTTGCCTTTTATCGAAAACGTTAATAAATTTTCTAATCCCTTTAGAAGACCAATAGCAATGTCTGTTTTCTTGTTTGGAACCTTTCTAACAATATACCTTGGCATAGGAGCATGTTTGCCAATTGATAAATCACTAACATTAGGATTATTTTAATCTTAAATTTTAAACATATCTAAATCGTTACTCTCATTTCTTAGAAAATGATTCATTAATAAAAAGCCAACAATTGTCCAGGTTTGATATGTTCTTGATTGTTGACCAACCCATGTACCTGTAGGGCCATCAAAATATTCTGCCCATTCTTGCTTAGGCAATTGATTAAGTTGACACCAGTAGGATTCCTCTATTAAAGATTTCATTTCTTCCATAAGTATTACATCATCAGAATCGTAATTTTCTTGATGCAAAAGAACAGCCGCCCCAAAAAACCATAGTAAACTTGGCCAATGACCGCCATTATGATAACTCCAAGGCCAATTCTTTGGATCAGATCCAGTTTTATTTTGCCATTCCTCTACATCCATATGAGGATGACAAATTCTCATGGGCATTTGACCCATCAAATGCTGTCTATTATGTAAAACTAATCTAAATAAAGCTCTTTGTTCTTCTGGTGGTAGTACACCGAAAATACATGCTAAAGAATTCCCCAAACTGTAAAAGCGAAAGTCAGGCCTTCCTGTTCTAATATTTCCGATTAAGTAACCACCTCTATTCTCTAACCAATCTTGCAGCCATGAGGGTACTATTTGAGGTTGAACGTTAAATTCATTGAAGTGTTGATCATCACCATATTGCTCAGTTGGCCTTCTTCTAAAAATTTGCATTGTTTGGCTTGTAACCCAATAGTGTTTTAAAAGAAAACTTCCTAAATCCTTAATCCATTGATTTGTGAGAATAAGTCTTTGATCTAAAAGTCTACTTACATGATCTGCTCTACTTAACTCCATTAAATTTATACAACTTTTTAAACATCCATGAAGTAAAACTTCAACTTCTAGAGGTGCCCCCCATACATCCATAGGTCTATCAATCATAAATGAGCAATCTGGAACAAAAAGTACTGGAGTACCCTCAAATGTTGGATGCAGAACTAGATCTAGTAAAAGTTGAATACCTCTTTGAACGCTTTGACTTTTTCCGAAGACATAATCACCACTTTTATTAACATAATACCAACATAAAATGGGCCACCATAAACTTGCATCAGCTGAAGTGATCCTCCCTATTGATCTCTGACCATAGTCTCCAATGAGTTTCCCATTTTCTTCAACGAAACTAGTAGGAAATACTCCACGTGTTTGGTAATTAGTGCTTTGTAATTCAAGACAGACACTCAGGAACTTTTTGACAATTTCGTACCGTTTTTGGGTAATTAGGTAAATCATTACCGGAACATTGTCTCTTAAAAATATTTCTCCATAATTTAATTTTTTATTTTTTGTTGGGTGTTCTAGTGCAGCAACACTACCTACTAATTCGCCTGATATCTCAACTAAAGTCTTTTCGAAGTGTTTTTTAGCATTTGTTACAATTTTTTCCTCATCGGAACTTGGTCTAACTCTTAAATTTTTTTGACTAAATCTTTCTGCCATTTCATTTGTTTCCCTCTATTTAAGCCTAGTTGTTTAAATAGACTTTGAACAAATAAAAAAAATAATAAAAAATTTTTGTATAAAAGGTTGCACAATTACAGTCGTATGGTTTAGTATTTTCTTCTGGGCAAAAATATTTTTTTTTGCATTATTCAAGCAATTATCTTAAATCTAATTTTTGATACTTGAATGAATTTTTTGAAGATTTGATTTCGATCAGATTTTTCAGCCAGAAGAAGGGTTTCCCCTTCGAAGTGAGTTATGCATTTGTTGTTTAACTCTGCACCTAGAAAATTTAAAAACTTAGGAACTGATGCTTTTATTGCGTCAAAATTTTATCAAATTTAGATTTGTTAACTTTGAGATGTATTTGCAATAAAGGTGTGAGGTCCCGTCAAGAATATATAAATTGTTTTCAATTGCTAACTTTTAGCTTTTGAAAGCCAACGGATCTGAGATCTTGGAAAGTCACTTTGAAATATTTTTAATGTGCACTCAAAGTAATCCTTAATTTTTAAGGAGGCTGAACCTAAATAACTTAAGCTAATCTTATTTTGTTTGGAGAATGCAATTCATATTGAGTAGATTTATCTACAAAAGGATTTGAACACAACGGAGAGTTTGATCCTGGCTCAGGATGAACGCTGGCGGCGTGCTTAACACATGCAAGTCGAACGAACCTTCGGGTTAGTGGCGGACGGGTGAGTAACGCGTGAGAATCTGCCCTCAGGAGGGGGATAACGGTTGGAAACGACCGCTAATACCCCATATGCCTACTGGTGAAACGAATTTCGCCTGAGGATGAGCTCGCGTCTGATTAGCTAGTTGGTGAGGTAATGGCTCACCAAGGCATCGATCAGTAGCTGGTCTGAGAGGATGATCAGCCACACTGGGACTGAGACACGGCCCAGACTCCTACGGGAGGCAGCAGTGGGGAATTTTCCGCAATGGGCGAAAGCCTGACGGAGCAACGCCGCGTGAGGGACGAAGGCCTCTGGGCTGTAAACCTCTTTTCTCAAGGAAGAAGATATGACGGTACTTGAGGAATAAGCCACGGCTAATTCCGTGCCAGCAGCCGCGGTAATACGGGAGTGGCAAGCGTTATCCGGAATTATTGGGCGTAAAGCGTCCGCAGGCGGCTTTTCAAGTCTGCTGTTAAAACGTGGAGCTTAACTCCATCATGGCAGTGGAAACTGAAAGGCTTGAGTATGGTAGGGGCAGAGGGAATTCCCGGTGTAGCGGTGAAATGCGTAGATATCGGGAAGAACACCAGTGGCGAAGGCGCTCTGCTGGGCCATTACTGACGCTCATGGACGAAAGCCAGGGGAGCGAAAGGGATTAGATACCCCTGTAGTCCTGGCCGTAAACGATGAACACTAGGTGTCGGGGGAATCGACCCCTTCGGTGTCGTAGCTAACGCGTTAAGTGTTCCGCCTGGGGAGTACGCACGCAAGTGTGAAACTCAAAGGAATTGACGGGGGCCCGCACAAGCGGTGGAGTATGTGGTTTAATTCGATGCAACGCGAAGAACCTTACCAGGGTTTGACATCCTGCGAACCTCTTAGAAATTTGAGGGTGCCTTCGGGAATGCAGTGACAGGTGGTGCATGGCTGTCGTCAGCTCGTGTCGTGAGATGTTGGGTTAAGTCCCGCAACGAGCGCAACCCACGTTTTTAGTTGCCAGCATTTAGTTGGGCACTCTAGAAAGACCGCCGGTGATAAACCGGAGGAAGGTGTGGATGACGTCAAGTCATCATGCCCCTTACACCCTGGGCTACACACGTACTACAATGCTACGGACAAAGGGCAGCAAACTCGCGAGAGCTAGCAAATCCCATAAACCGTGGCTCAGTTCAGATCGTAGGCTGCAACTCGCCTACGTGAAGTAGGAATCGCTAGTAATCGCAGGTCAGCATACTGCGGTGAATACGTTCCCGGGCCTTGTACACACCGCCCGTCACACCATGGAAGTTGGCCATGCCCGAAGTCGTTACTCCAACCCTTGTGGAGGAGGACGCCGAAGGTGGGGCTAATGACTGGGGTGAAGTCGTAACAAGGTAGCCGTACCGGAAGGTGCGGCTGGATCACCTCCTAACAGGGAGACAACAAAATGTTTATATTATTATTTTGTCACCTTAGGTCGATCGGTATCTCACATTTTTAATTTATTAAGAATTTCATTTCCTAAGTTTTTCTAGGTCACACCCATTATTTTTCCTGGGCCATTAGCTCAGGTGGTTAGAGCGCACCCCTGATAAGGGTGAGGTCCCTGGTTCAAGTCCAGGATGGCCCATATCTCTATGTTGGGGGTATAGCTCAGTTGGTAGAGCGCCTGCTTTGCAAGCAGGATGTCAGCGGTTCGAGTCCGCTTACCTCCACTGATTACCACCTCTTCCATATTCGTTAGAAAGGAAATGTTTTGAGATGTGATCAAATTCTGAACGAATCTAGCTTCCTAATCAATCATATTAAGATGCTGGACTCATTGAATTTACTTCATTGTTTTCAGAGAACCTTGACAACTGCATAGATTATTTTTAAAGACAATAAGCATCTTTAATGATGCAGATTTATTATTTGTGCGAATGCATTAATAACAATTCTATTAAGCTGATGCTTCAATTTTGAAGTTATTGGTCAAGCTACAAAGGGCTCACGGAGGATACCTAGGCACACAGAGGCGATGAAGGACGTGGTTACCTGCGATAAGTCTCGGGGAGTTGGAAGCACACTTTGATCCGGGAATTTCCGAATGGGGCAACCCCATGTACGGCCAACTGAATATATAGGTTGGTGCGAGCTAACCCAGCGAACTGAAACATCTTAGTAGCTGGAGGAAGAGAAAGTAAATAACGACTCCCTCAGTAGCGGCGAGCGAACGGGGAATAGCCCAAACCGATAGTCTTGACTATCGGGGTTGTGGGACAGCAATATGGATCAACAAGTCTAGAAGAAACGTTTGAATGGCGTGCCATAGAGGGTGAAAGCCCCGTAATCGAAAGATAAGTTGACCTAGCTGTATCCCGAGTAGCACGGAGCACGTGGAATTCCGTGTGAATCTGCGAGGACCACCTCGTAAGGCTAAGTACTACTGTGTGACCGATAGTGAAACAGTACCGCGAGGGAAAGGTGAAAAGAACCCCGGGAGGGGAGTGAAATAGAACATGAAACCGTGAGCTTACAAGCAATGGGAGCCCGACTAATCGGGTGACCGTGTGCCTGTTGAAGAATGAGCCGGCGACTTATAGGCACTGGCGGGTTAAACCGGAAATGGTGGAGCCACAGCGAAAGCGAGTCTTAATAGGGCGTTTGTCAGTGTTTATAGACCCGAACCCTGGTGATCTAACCATGGCCAGGATGAAGCTTGGGTGATACCAAGTGGAGGTCCGAACCGACTGAAGTTGAAAATTCAGCGGATGAGCTGTGGTTAGGGGTGAAATGCCAATCGAACCAGGAGCTAGCTGGTTCTCCCCGAAATACGTTGAGGCGTAGCGTCTAGTGCTCCAGCAGGGGGGTAAAGCAACCATTTCGGTGCGGGCTGCGAAAGCGGTACCAAATCGATATGAACTCTGAATACCCTGTGTGTAACTAGGCAGTCAGACTGTGGGGGATAAGCTCCATAGTCAAGAGGGAAACAGCCCAGACCGCCAGCTAAGGTCCCAAAATTAACGCTAAGTGATAAAGGAGGTGGGATTGCCCAGACAACCAGGAGGTTTGCCTAGAAGCAGCCATCCTCAAAGGAGTGCGTAATAGCTCACTGGTCGAGCGATCCTGCGCCGAAAATGAACGGGGCTAAGCGTTATACCGAAGCTGCGGATAAATTTATTTATGGTAGGGGAGCGTTCTATGTAGGGTGAAGCGTTAGCGTAAGCGGACGTGGACAGCATAGAAGTGAGAATGTCGGCTTGAGTAGCGAAAACATGGGTGAGAATCCCATGCCCCGAAACCCTAAGGGTTCCTCCGGCAGGCTCGTCCGCGGAGGGTTAGTCTGGACCTAAGGCGAGGCCGAAAGGCGTAGTCGATGGATAACAGGTCAATATTCCTGTACCAGTTGTGTTTTGAGAAGGGGGACGGAGAAGGCTAACCAGGCCAGATGTTGGTTACTGGTTCAAGCGTTCGAGGCTTTGAGAGATGGAGAAAACATCTTGAGCTAAGGCGTGAGTACGAGCTGCTACGGCAGCGAAGTTGGTGATGTCATGCTTCCAAGAAAAGCCCTATACTCGTTAAGACACAAATGCCAGTACCCGAAACCGACACAGGTGGGGTGGTAGAGAATACCGAGGGGCGCGAGATAACTCTCTCTAAGGAACTCGGCAAAATGGCCCCGTAACTTCGGGAGAAGGGGTGCCAGCGAGAGCTGGTCGCAGTGAAGAGGCGCAAGCGACTGTTTACCAAAAACACAGGTCTCCGCTAAGTCGCAAGACGATGTATGGGGGCTGACACCTGCCCAGTGCCGGAAGGTTAAGGAAGCTGGTTAGCTTTTAGTGAAGCTGGCGACTGAAGCCCCGGTGAACGGCGGCCGTAACTATAACGGTCCTAAGGTAGCGAAATTCCTTGTCGGGTAAGTTCCGACCCGCACGAAAGGTGTAACGATTTGCGCGCTGTCTCGGAGAGAGGCTCGGCGAAATAGAATTGTCTGTGAAGATGCGGACTACATACACCCGGACAGAAAGACCCTATGAAGCTTTACTGTAGTTTGATATTGTGCTCGGGCTCTGAATGCGCAGAATAGGTGGGAGACGTTGAAATAGTGCTTGTGGGTACTATTGAGTCATCGGTGAGATACCACTCTTTTAGAGCTAGGGTTCTAACGCTTACCCGTTATCCGGGAAGCGGACAGTATCTGATGGGCAGTTTGACTGGGGCGGTCGCCTCCTAAAAGGTAACGGAGGCGCACAAAGGTTCCCTCAGGCTGGTTGGAAATCAGTCGTTGAGTGCAAAAGCAGAAGGGAGCTTGACTGTGAGACCTACAAGTCGAACAGGGACGAAAGTCGGTTTTAGTGATCCGACGGTTCTGCGTGGAAGGGCCGTCGCTCAACGGATAAAAGTTACTCTAGGGATAACAGGCTGATCTCCCCCAAGAGTTCACATCGACGGGGAGGTTTGGCACCTCGATGTCGGCTCATCGCAACCTGGGGCTGAAGTCGGTCCCAAGGGTTGGGCTGTTCGCCCATTAAAGCGGTACGCGAGCTGGGTTCAGAACGTCGTGAGACAGTTCGGTCCATATCCGGTGTATGCGCAGGAATATTGAGAGGATTTCTCCCTAGTACGAGAGGACCGGGAGGAACGCACCTCTGGTGTGCCAGTTATCGTGCCAACGGTAAACGCTGGGTAGCCATGTGCGGAGTGGATAACCGCTGAAAGCATCTAAGTGGGAAGCCCACCTCAAGATGAGTATTGCCATGGCTTAAGCCAGTAAGGTCACGGGAAGAACACCCGTTGATAGGCTCTACGTGGAAGCTTGGTAACAAGTGCAGCGGAGGAGTACTAATAGACCGAGGGCTTGACCAAATAAACTTAATTTATTGTTTTTAAATATATAATTTTCTATGCAGTTCTCAAGGTTCACACTATCCTGGTGTTCATGGCGATGTGGAACCACTCCGATCCATCTCGAACTCGGTTGTGAAACGCATCAGCGGCGAAAATATTTAGGGGGTAGCCCCTTGAGAAAATAGCTCAATGCCAGGTAAAAATATTTAAAAGGGTTTACTCTTGATGAGTAAGCCCTTTTTTATTTTTGGCATCTAGGACACCAATGGGTACTTCTTCCAGTAATTTTTTGTCTCTTAATTAAATTTCCACATTTACGACATTCTTTTCCAGTTCTTCTATAGACATTTGTCTGTAAACCAAAATTCCCATTTTCTCCTTCCAAGTCCCTAAAATCGCTAAATGTAGTACCCCCAGAACCTATACTTTTTTTTAATACAGTTACAATTGACTCCTTGAGCTTTATTAACTCATTCTTTTTTATTGTTCGAGCTTCCCTAAAAGGGGAGATTCCAGCAGAGTATAAACTTTCATCAGCATAAATATTACCTATACCTGCCACTATTGTTTGATCTAATAAAATAGCTTTTATAGATTTTGTTCTTTTTGAAATAACTTTCTTAAGGTAATTTGCATCAAAGTCTTTAGAAAATGGTTCTGGTCCTAATGAACCTAATCCTTTTATTATTTTTTTAAGCGATAGGTCTTTATTAATCCACCACATTTGGCCAAAACTTCTTACGTCAATGTACCTAAGCTCATTATTATTTTTATCGAAAAATCTTATTCTTGTATGTTTACAAGGATGACTTGAGTTTTCAATAAATTTAAAATATCCAGTCATTCTTAGATGAACTACAAGAAATCCATTATTTTTTGAATTATCTAGATGAAATTGGGCATTCTCATTTTGAACTTCTTTTAATTGAGCTATTAAATATTTTCCTCTTCTATCCCATTTATAAATAAGTGAGTTCAGGAGTCCTTTAATGAATTCATCTTTGTTTATTGGGAATGCAACAGTTGAATCCCTGCAGACTTCTACTTTTTTAATAATAAAGTTATTAAGTTTTTGCTCTAAACCTCTGCGAACTGTCTCTACTTCTGGTAATTCAGGCAATTATTTAAGCTTTCTCTAATTCACTTTCAGCGAAATTATTTGTATTTGCTCCACCATCAGTTCCGCTTATCCCAGCGTAATTTACTTTATCAAATCTTACTACACAGTTATATTTAATTCCTGAGGTATCAACTGAAGCAACTTTACCAATTTCATTGTACCAATATGATTCTGGTCTTTTTACTCTTACGAGATCTCCTCTTGAAATAGCCATTACTATTAATTTAACTTTTTGTAGAATAACTCATCATTAATATTCTTAGACAAATTATTCACACATATTAATTAAAGTTTTAACAAAAATCATTTATTAAATTATTTTCGAATTCTTCTTTAGCAGGCTTACTTCCCATCCATTTCTTACCAGGTATTCTCACATCTAATTCATTTTTATCACAATTGATTGAAATAATCAGTTTTTTATTTTCTTGATTTAGAACGTTTAAAACTTTTCTACCTTTAATATCTTTATATGTTTTACTTTGGATAATTATAGGACCATAAATTTTTTTATCTAACTCAATTAAGTCATTATTTTTTTTATTTTCAGTTTTTTCATATTTTTCTAAATTAATTGTGTTCTTTTTTCTTATTGTGAGCTTTTGACCAATTTTTATTGAATCAGCATTATTGATATTATTAATCTCTATCAGTTCTTTTACTTTTAAATTATATTTGTTCGATATGTCAGTAAGATTTTCACCAGATTGAACAATATGATAATTTTTAATTAAATCTGATTGATTTGTAAGATTTTCAGAAGATTCGGAGATAATAAGATTTTGGCCAACAAAGATATAATTTTCATCTTTTAAGTTATTCAATTTAATAATTAAATCTTTATTAATTGAATAGAATTTTGAAATACTTGATAATGTATCTCCACTTTTTACAATATGAATTTTTTTTATTTCAGTTTTTTCTTCAGTAATTGATTCTTTTCTAGCAATATTCTCAATTGTGTTTTTTGATGAAAATTTTTTTTCTTCTGATTTTATTAATGAGTGATTAAAAAAATTAATAAATATGGCAATTACTAAAAATGCAAATTTCATAAAACTCACTATTTATTTAAAGATAATCTTTAAATTTAAAATCGCTAGGTTTTTGAAAACAATTTAAGTAATTTAAACCTGAAAAATAAACTTTAAAAATTTCTTTACTCTTTCATAGGGGGGATACCGCAGATTTGAATCAAATAAAAAACCTTTAAAAGTAATAGATTTTTGATTTGAAAAATTTCGAAAACCTTCTTCTCCATGAAATTTACCAATACCACTTTGCCCAACGCCTCCAAAGGGTAAATTTGGAATAAGGACTGGCAACATCACATCATTTATACAAATTGTTCCAGAGCTGGTTACTTTTGAAATATGATTATGGATTTTTTTATTGCCTCCAAATAAGTAGATTGCTAAGGGTTTTGATGTTTGACTAATATGTTTTAAAGCTGATTCTTTATCATTAATTCCAACTACAGGAAGTAGTGAACTGAATAATTCTTTCTGCAAAATATCTGTTTCCTTTAATTTAGTTCTCAAAATTGTAGGAGATATTTTCAACTTTTTTTTACTAAAAGTCCCCCCAAATAAAATTCTTTTTTCTTTTTCATATTGTTTGAGAATTTCTACAGTTGATGTAAATTGTTTTTTCTCCAATTTTGATAGGTTTTCGGAAATAATTGGATTATCTCCGTAAAAACTTACTATGTATTTTTTTAATTTTTCTATAAAAATATTTTCAATTTCTTTATCTACAAAGATATGATTTGGAGCCATGCAGGATTGACCAGAATTAAAAAATTTACCCCAAACAATTCTTTTTGCAGCCACTTCTAAATTTGCATTCTTGAAAACAATTACAGGATTTGTTCCGCTTAACTCAAGAGTTAATGGAGTTAAGTTTTTTGAAGCTAATTTCATTATAGATTTTCCAGTTTCAGTACTTCCTGTAAAAAAAATGTGGTCAAAATTTTGTTCAATTAATTTTATGGATTGTTTATTATCTCCCTCTACTGTCATTAGGACATCTTTACGGAAATATTTGGAAGTAAGCTTTTTAATAAGTTTTGAGGTCGCAGGACATTTCTCTGATGGTTTTATAACTGCAGTATTTCCTGCTGAGAAAATATTTACCAATGGCTTTAAAATATAAAGTAATGGATAATTATAAGGACCAAGAATTAAGACACACCCAAGAGGTTCATAAATAACTTTAGAGGATGATGGAAATAGATAAAAAGGGGTATCAATCTTTTTTGGTCGCATCCAAGAATTGAGTTTCTTTTTTATAAGTGAAATTTCTTCTTTCACTAAAAGTATTTCTGAAAGCCCTTCAATTTCAGATTTGCCGAGATCAACAAAAAGTGATTTAATTATCTCTTTTTTATTTTCATCCAAAAGTTTAGAAACTATATTGATATGATGGATCCGCCATTTTATATCTTCAGTTTTACCAGTGAGAACTGTATTTTTTAATTTATAGAAGTCTTCTAAATGAAATTTATCAGAAATTTTCATTTTTTACCTTTGAATAGTATTAAATATATCAGAGGATAAATTGTAAATAACTAAGGTTTTTAGGCAGTTCAATCAAAGCGAATGATTTATGAGAAATAATCAAATTTATTAATATTGCTATTAAAAATTAAAAATTTTCTTGGTTAGTATATTTCTATGAGGGAAAATTTTTCAATTAGATTGATATCTATAAATGAAATACCAGAAGTCACAAACTGGGCGAGGTTAGAAGGATTTTCTCCTGGAATGGATGATTTATCAATTTATAGAAATACAGATAAACAAGGGGTATGGGTAGCTTGTCTAGACAATAATCCTATAGGCTCTATTGCGTGCATAAAATATAATTCTTCTTATAGTTTTATAGGTTTATTTATTGTTAAAAAAGAATTCCGGAATAATGGATATGGAGTGAGATTATGGAAACATGCCCTCGAATATTTGAAAAATGTTGATTGTATTGGTCTTGAGGCTGCCCCAGATAGATTAAATGATTACGCAAAGTGGGGGTTTAGAAAATCTTCCATTACAAATCGATGGAAATTAAATGGTTCTCAAGATTTGCCATTGACAAATTTCTATAAAGATCAATTTCATTCTTTTAAAGTTGTCCCGGGTAATAAAATTTCTTCTGAAGCAGTCTTAATTTATGATGATCAAAGAGAACCTAGTCCCAGACCACATTTTCTAAATGACTGGTTGAAAAATTCTCATGGTAATGTCAGTGCAATTGTCGATAATAATGGGATGTGCCATGGTTTTGGCAGGATAAGACCTTGTGTATTGGAGGATAATGAGCAAGGCTGGAGAATTGGCCCACTTTTAGCGGATACTCCACCACTTGCTGAATTATTAATAAGGGAGTTAGTTGGTGATTTAGATGCTCAAATCTTATTGGATTGCTCTAATCTGAACCCTTATGCAAATTATCTTTTATCAAGTTTGGGATTTGAGGAAATATCAAAAACTTACAGAATGTATAAAGGTATTCAACCTCCCTGCCCTATGAATCAAGTATATGGACTTGCCTGCTTGGAACTGGGATGATTTCCTTTAAAACGTTCATTTCCCTTTTGTTTCTGTAATACTGAAAGAAGTTTGTTTGATTAAGATTAACTTCCAGAAGGTTTCAAAATTTTTTCTACAATATCGGCGTTGATTATAGTGATCTCTCCATTGTCAATATTGGCGACTTGAAACAAGGTCCATGAATTTGGATTTCTAGCTCCTCCAATACAGTCGATAACTTGACCGACCCAATAATTTTCATTCTTTTCCTTAGTATCTTCGCAATTTTCTTTTTTAATTGCGACATAATCACCAGGCCTAACGAAAAGAAACTCAGGAGTTGCTGAGCTCACAATAAATAACTAATAGTATATACGTACTATAGTAAGTTATTAGTTTTGTTGCTGAACTTTGAATTATTTAGCAAACTAGGGGTAATTCAAAAATAAAATGGAATCAACTGAAATTGCTATATTTTCAACATTATTAGGGTTAATTTTAGCTTTAACTGACGCTTATATAGAACGAAATATTCCTGGATAATAAATACTTCTAATTCATTTCTTAAATTAAATAAGATTTAAGCTGGTCTAATATGTCGGCACGGTTGGAAACTAGTTTTGTAAAAACTAAATATATCAACCCTCCCATTGCGAGCCTTCCGTTAATTTTCTCTAGCTGCTTAAGTTTTCTCAACAAATTAATCTTGTGGTTAAACAAAATTTAAAGGGTATAGAAAATAAAAAAGTATTGATTACTTCAAAATTAAAAAAAAAATTATAGAAATATTATTTCAAACACGAATTAAATTTAAAGCCAAGCTTCTTTCATCTCAAGATAAAGTCTTTCGCTCTCAGCAGAGTTAATTTTGCTGTCAGAATAGGATTGTTGTTGCTGCTGCTGCTGCTGCTGAGTTGAGTTAGTATTAGGATTTTGGACTTCGCTCATTAGAGGGGCTAAATATTTGTGTTTATTCTCTCATATTTAGAGCTTTTTTTGTCAACTTAAATTCTTAAATTTTATTTAAATTTTCTACGCTTTTAATTTTCCTGTTTTGAGTGAATTTATTTCGCTACAGTAGTTTTGGCATATAGGAATTTGACTTCCCAATATACAACTCCGAGGAAGATAGCACTTGCAATAATAATTTCAGAAATGGCTAACATTTTATTTTTCATTACTAATTTAATTTTGGTATCAATTTACACAGAATGCAATAGGTACTAATTACATTTTAGATTTTAAAAAATCTTATTTAATAAAATAACGCGTCGAAATAATATAAGATTTTAAGTTAGATACATATTTTTTCCGTGGGAAATTTCATAAATTCAACAACTCTTATACCTTTAATACCTTTAGTAACCTCTTTTTTTATTCTTATTTTATTGGCAAGTTTTAACAGAACACTTAACAGGTTAACAAAACCAGTTACTGCACTGGTTGCATTATCTTTATTAAGTTCTGCTTTTATAAGCTTATTTGACTATTTTAAGAAAATAGAAGAAGAATTAGTTTTATCTGAATTTCTCAAATTTCTTGAAGAAAAAAATTTAGTTATACATCTCAATTTAGTAAATGAAAAATTTATAATTTTTTTCTCATTAATAATGATATTAATTATTGGAATATCTTTTTATAAATTGCCTAGAAAAAAAGGTTACGTCTCATTAATGATAAGCCTAGGATTAATTTCTTCTTCGGTGATACTCTCAATATTGCTAATAGATTTCTCAGCACTAATCTAAACTGTTGTAAGCATTGACAAAGCTTCGTTAAGTTCTTGGACATGATTTAATTCATCTTGAGCAATTTCTTTTATTTTTTGATCATTTGGATTATCTATTAAATATTTGGAATAAGTTTCAAATGCATGTTCTTCGATTTTTATGTTGACATCATAAGCATTAGCTGGAGAAAGGAAATAATAAAAAACCATGATCCAGTAATACACAAGAACAAGGTGTCTCGCAAAAAATCTATCAATCCAGAACCTATCTCCTCCTCTTTTCTCCATTTCTTTAAGATGCTCAGTTTCGTTAATAGCTTGATAAAAATGTTCTTTCATTAAAATCATTGTTTTCTCATTTTTAATTCCTAGAGATTCTTTAAAATGAAGAACTGAAAGAAATGCAAAATAAGGTGATCTAGCTATAACTTCTAAAACCCAAAATCTTTGTAAAGATCTACCAGAGTATATGAAGTCTAAGAAGTTAACTGTGCTATTCAAAATCAAAGAATTTAATTTCTTCATAGATTTAGTTTTTCTTTAAGTATAATTACTCAGCCGCTCGAGGACTATGATGTATTGAAATAATTAACCAAAAATTAATATTTATAGTCTAAAAATTGTTACTTCCATTGAAATATTTTTTTTTCATGCATTAATTGGATAGATAAAAATTTTATATGACAACTACTGAAAAAATTGCAAATGCCAAAAAAAGGATTGATGAATTAGAAAGACTTATAAAATTTTGGAATGATTCAGACCATGATGAAGCAAAAATAGTAAATTTTTCAAAGAACATTGAAAATAAAGTTGCTTAGATTGTGAAGATTAAGGCTAATTAAGTTTATTTACTTGAGTGATTTAATATCTTTGAGGTTTCGAATATTGTTTAATTTATAAATAGAGCAATTAAACCTATTTTCAAAAACTGTAAGGAAGAAATAATCTAAAAGAAAAATAAATATGAAAACCTTTTCAAAAAAATATTTAGTTCCGATTAAATTTATACCATGGGTTTTTTGGGTATTTATATCTTTTATGAGTTTATATTTGTGTAAGATAGCCTGGGTAAATTGAATAATTAATGGATCTAGCTTCTCCTTAGCCAACCAGGAGCACCGCCAAACCAATCCGATATATCATCTTCATTGGGGTTGAAATGATTTTCTTTATCTAGTCCATCTATCCCAAATGATTGTAAGAGGTTATCAATCCCCCCATCATTTTTCGTACCATTCCTTCTAAAACTGTTAGCTTTTTTCAGCCAAAGAGAAATTGTAGAGTTATGGTGTGCAAATTTCTCGACATATATTCTTTCTTCTAATGTAATTGATTTATCTTGAGCAATTCTTTTAATTATTCCTTGGATTTTTAGTCTTTTTGAATTACTAAGAAGCATTTTGCGATTAATTCATTATTCTTTTTATAGGAAGGATTACTAAATATATCTTGTCAATGTTAATTTCAACAAATTAACTATTTTAAGAGGTTTTTAAGTAATAAAAGTCTTAAGACACTAAAAAAAGGGATCAATAAGTTACTTATGATACTTTTATTCATTTATCAAACTTATAATTCCCACAAATTAGATAAAAAAAATCAATCCATTCTCAAAGGCATTTTGAAATTTAGAAAAGTCGACTCAGCTGTTGCATAATAGTAAATATGTACTATTATTAGTACAGATGTATTGTTAAGACATGAAAGTGATTTCATCTTCTCCTTATGCCCCTTTTAATTCAAAAGAGTGGAATTCTCTAATAAGCAAAAATGTAAAGTTTGAAAATACTCCAATAAAGATTCAAAAAAAATTTTATAGAACTTTTTCTCTAAAAAAGACTGAAAAAGATAAACTTTTGCAAGAGAAGAATGCATTGCACCAGCAAATGCAACTCGTATTCGGATAGAAAAATATTAACTAACAATCTTTTTATTGAATATTATTTTACGAGATCCAATTTTTTGTTAGATTAGTAGAAGTACAAGAAGGATTTAATTTGGCTGTTGATCGAGAACTTTTAAAAGAAGTTACCCAAGAACTTTGGAATACCATAAAAAAACTAAGACCTGAAATAGATCGGCAAACTCGACTTCAATTAGTTTTAAAGGCCTTATTAACTATTGGAGATTTACCGGATCAAATGCAAGCTGCCATGGTAGTAGGTGTTTGCGCAGAAATGGATAAAAGTGATGTTGATAATGTTGAATCTAATTCACAAACTAAAGATTCAAGCGGAGTTGATACTTCTACAGGCAGAAAAGTAGTTAGGAGAAGTTCAGCTAAATAAACTTTAAACGATCATCCTTTAATTTTCTTTGATTCGTTTTTGTTAAGTCTATTGAATAGGAAATATGAAATTACAAGTAAAAGGGGAACGAATATTGAATGCAAAGTCATCATTAATTCTGTTTGGCCCATTCCTATAAGATTTGACTCGTTTGGAAGTTGTTCTGACCAAGTGCCAACTAAATGCCAGGCTTGAGGAATTGATAAGAAAAACATATAAGAGCTATAAGTTAAGTTTATGTTCAGATAAAGATTATCATTATTGAGCGTTTTTGCTTTCTTTATTCTTATTTCTTAACTAAGTATTTGTAGAGTTATAAAAAGAACTTGATTCATAAATTTATTTTCTTAAGAAGAGTTTTAAATTCTTTTTTACCAATAATTTTTTCAGCTGCATAAGCGCCACTTGCTGAAACAGCTGGAATTCCAATACCTGGAAATGTACTTGCACCGCAAGTAAATAAATTTTTCACTGGAGTTTTGCAGCCTGGGAAAAGACCTTTTGCTGCAGATAATGCAGGGCCGTAACTACCGCAATAGGTATTGGTGAATTTTTTATGAGTGATTGGGGTTCCTAGCATCTTTAAATCAATCCTCTCATCTATATCAGGGATGAATTTTCGGACTGCATTAAGGAATATTGAACATCTTTCTTCTTTCAAATTTCTATATTCTAATTCCTTTGGATTTAGGTTTTCCCAAATTTCCCAAGGTTCATTTGCAGGAGTATATCCATGAAGAACATGTTTTCCTTCAGGGGCCATATTTTTATCTAAAACAGATGGGATTGAAAATACAGCTATATTTCTTTCTGCGGTTATACCTTTTTCCCACTCATCAACATGTATCGCATGTATTGGCAATTTTTCAAGACCATCAGCATCAAAACCTAGATGAATATGAAGGAAAGAATCACATTTATTAGGGTTCAAAACTTTTGTATTCCATCTTTTTGAAATTTCATTTGGAATTAACTTTTTTAAATTCCAAATATCAGTATTCGTGACAACAGATTCACAACTATAGCTAGAACCATTACTTAGAGTTATTCCTGTTGCTAAATTTTTATTGAAGTGAATTGTCTTTACTCTCGAAGAGAGAATTAATTCTCCCCCATTTTTTTTAAATCCATTAATTAAGGCTTTTACTATAGATTCACTACCTCCTTTAGGGTATTCAAGGTATGAATTTGGTTCAAACCATTCGTTAAATAAAGTAGCCATCGCAGCTGTATTTGTATCATGCATTGACATACCACTTATCAAAAAGCTTAATAAATCAACCCAATTTCTGAGAAAAGGATCCTCTAGATGATTATTTACTAAATTCCCAAAGCCTTTATTAATTTTTGGTATTTGATTGATATTAGGTAAAAATTTTGAGGTTAAATTTATAAGATCTAAGAAATTTATTGATTCGGGAGAAAATGAGAGTAAAGGTATTTCATTTACTATTTGGCTAAGAGGTTTTATTCCGGAAATAAATGATTCCCATTCTTTAACAGATTTCTGACCTCTTAAAGTTTTAATTGTTTGTTTAAAAGGTTCTTCCCCAACATCAAGATTAAAATTGCCTTCTGGGACAATTACTTGCCAACCTTTGTATTGAAATAGTTCAACTTCTTCATCAAGTAATTTAAGAATTTGCCCTAGGGGATTAGTTGTCGGCCATTTACCTATTCCACTCCACAATGAAGGACCTGATTCAAAAGTGTAACCTTTTCTTTTGAAGCTGTGAGCAACACCTCCAGGCTGAGTATGTGCTTCACATATGAGAACTTTTTTGCCTGATAAAGAGAGAATCGAACCACAGCATAATCCACCTATTCCACTACCGACTATTACTACATCGTACTTGTCCATTAAATATTTACTTTACTCTTCAAGTAAAACTAATGCGTTTTAGACAAATGTATTTGTTGAAGTTGTAATACTTAGAACAACTGCAAGGAAAAATATATAAGGGACTGCTTTTAGAGGAATGTATCCTTGGCTTTTAGAAATAAAATCCATTAATTTAGTTACTTTATGTAAACATATTAACGAGTTCTTGTTCCTTATGTGTGCCAAAAAATTATTTTTTGGAAATATATTGAAATAAAGAAATCTTTTTGGAGAGATTTTTTAACTAAGAACATTTTTTATGAAGTTATCTTAGTATTTGATTCTTAGATTAAAATCTATTATGAAACACTTTCCTGATATTAATGAGATAAAACTATTAGAAAAAAATTCCCAAAAAAATGGTAGCGGAATTGTATATGAGGAATTGTTAGGAATATGGAAGTTTAAGTATGTATGGGGAAAGGAGTCAGATGAAATCAAAAATATACCCAGTTCGATTCTTCAAGTATTGTCGGCAAGACTCGAATTGAAAAGTAAAAATAAAGAGGATCAAATAAATTATGAAATAAACAATTCAATTAATTTCGGATTATTAAATATTACTTTTATAGGCAGCGCAGAATTAAAAGGGATTAGACCTTTATTGGCTTTCTATTTTGAAGAATTGAAAATTAGCATTAGTAGTTTTCCTGTATTTAATAAGGAATTAAAAAAACCAGAAGATAAAAAAATGCCTTTTTTCTCACTTGTAGGAATTAGCACTAAAGATAATTGGTTATGTGCTCGAGGCAGGGGCGGAGGGCTTGCAATATGGATTAAGTCTTAATTTAGTGGTATTCTCCTGGATGATCTACCTTTCTTACGGTAACTTTATCAACTTTTTGTCCATTAAATCTTAAGAGATCATCGCCTGAAAAGTCATAACCTAAGCGTTGACCTATTAGGGCTACATCATCTGCTGTAGAGGATGTCGTAACCTGCTTTTTTAATTCTTCATCAGATTGCATCTTAATTAAAAATTTTCTTATTTCAGAAAAACTCATTACTAGAATTTGATTGATTGATTGATGTTAAAGAAATTTATAAAATCTTTTTCTTAGCAAGAACAAGATAAATAGATAATTATTATACTAATTTTATGACTTACTTATTCCTCTATGTAGTTGGCATAATTTTAATATGGTGGACATATCGTGTCGGTTGGCTTGAGGCGCTCAAAACAGTAGTTAAAGTTATAGTTCCCTCAGCGCTTATTATTTTATTTAACATAAAAGCCGGAAGATTACTTTTTAAAAGTCCTGTAGTAGGTTTATTAAGCGCTTTGCCTACCTCTATTTTTATTTTTAGAGGTTCATTGCCTTTAGTTAGTTATATAAATAACTGGATTGAAAATAAAATAAATAAGTATGATGATTCGGAAGTTATAGATACTGATTCTGTGCCTTTAGATGATTAATTTAATCAAATCCAAGAAATAATTCTTTGTGTACAACAAGAACATCAAATAAAGTTGTTCCATGAATAGGACTTAATGGGATTTTGTCTATGTTCAATGCTTCTGCGCAAATTAAATGAGCATCCCATTTTGTATTGTGATCACTTATTTCAATTGACCACTCAATTACTGTTTTGAAATGATCTGGCATCTCCGAACCGATTTTTCTGCAAATATGACATAGAACTGATAGAAGAGGAGGTTTTGATGGCCTTTTTAAATCTTTAATAAGACTAGGTTGTGTAAACACACTTGTATAGCGGATGTAGTCTATCAATTCATATTCTTCTTTAGTTAGAGCTGCTTTATCTAATGCTCTTTCAAATTCGTCTATGGGGGTTATGGGTCTATCCAAGATATTATTTTTTGCTGTTTTCTGAATCTATTTTTTCTTGATTAATTTCA
>QCMA01000002.1 GCA_003214115.1 Prochlorococcus sp. AG-418-I21 | reverse complement strand
AATACCTTCAGATGGTCTATCTAGACATCCAATAATATTCATAGCGGTACTTTTGCCAGAGCCACTAGCTCCCATTACAGCTAAATAATCACCTTTATAAATTTCTAAGTTTATGCTGTCTAAGGCTTTAACAGTTAGATCTTCTTTCCCATATGTTTTAGATATATTTTCTAAACTCGCGACTTTCTTAGACATTTATTGAAGGATTCTTCTAGGAAATATTGTTTGCTGTAGCAATAATATCTTGTAAGAAAGGAGTTTCTGAAACTGCTGTATTAGCTAATTTAAAAAGTGGATTAGACAGGATTCCTCCAAGAGCAGTTACTGCGACACAAGTATAAAGTGCAATTCGCAAGGGAGGTAATCCTACAATCCCCCAATTAATTTCAGGATATGATTTGACTATTTCAGAAGCTTCCTGTGGTTCTTTAACTACCATCATTTTTATCACTGAAATGTAGTAATAAATAGATATAACTGAAGTTACTAATCCAACTATTACTAAAAGATATTGATGATTTGCCCAACCTGCGAAGAACAAGTATATCTTTCCAAAAAATCCTAACATTGGAGGTAAACCTCCAAGAGATAGAAGACAAAGGCTTAGGCCTAACGTAATTAGAGGGTCTTTTTGGTAAAGTCCTGAGTAATCAAGAATTCTGTCAGAACCAGTTCTTAGTGAGAAGAGTATTACACAAGAAAATGCACCCAAATTCATAAACAAATATGCAGCCAAATATAAAACAGCTGCTGATAAACCATCTTGTGTGCCAGATATTATTCCAATCATTACAAATCCGGCTTGTCCAATAGAACTGTAAGCTAGCATCCTTTTCATTGAAGTTTGAGCTAGAGCTACAACATTTCCTAGAGCCATGCTCAATATGGCCAAAATGGTAAATAAAAGTTTCCATTCTTCGTCAAAAGAAGAGAAAGTTGTACTTAATATTCTTATTGCAAATGCAAAGCCCGCTGTTTTTGAACCAACAGATAAAAAAGCTACTACAGGTGTAGGTGAACCTTCATATACATCAGGAGTCCATTGATGAAAGGGAACAGCAGCAATTTTAAAGGCAACTGTTGATAGGACAAATACAAGAGCTAGTGAAGTAATAAAAGATGGCTTATTGATAATTTCTAAACCTATGGTGGCTAAGTTTGTTGAACCACTTAATCCATAAAGAAAAGAGGATCCATACAAATAGACAGCAGCAGCAGCTGATCCAACAAGGAGGTATTTTAAGGCCGCTTCTGAACTTCTTGGATCTCTCTTGAGGTAACCAGAAAGTAAGTAACTTGCTACGGATAAAGTTTCCAGAGATATAAATACACTAATAAGGTCAGTAGATCCACACAAAAGCATTGCTCCAAGGGTGGCCGAAAGAACTATCGCAGCAAACTCGCCAATTGGGCTGCCACTTTGTTCTGTATACCGCCAACTTATAAGTAAAGATAATAAGGTTGATAAAGAAATTATTGCTCTAAATGCGATTGCCAAATTATCTGAATTAAAGGACCCAAGGAATGCGCTTTCTACAGGATTACTCCATTGCAATGCCAAACTAACAAGAGAGCTACCTATTGATAAATAGCAAATTATTGGTGCCCATTTTGATGCAGTTTTTTCTCCAGCTAAATCTACAAGAAGTGTTCCAACAATTCCTAATAAAATAAAAGCCTCTGGAATAATGGCTTGGGCATTTAAATTAATTGTAAAGATTTCGTTGGGCACTTTATTAAATTGGATTAAATTAGATGTTTGATTGTGAGGGTCTAAGAGTTAATCTTAACTTGATTATAATTTGTGGGTATGATTTTTGAAATTTTAAGAAGAAATTACTTGAAAAAGCTTCAATTAATCATAATATGCCCTAACTGAACAAAAACACCAATTTTTGAAATAAACCTTGGATCACACACTTGTTATTGTTGAAAGTCCCACCAAAGCAAAAACTATAAGAAAGTTTTTGCCTTCTAATTATGAAGTTCTCGCTTCAATGGGACACGTAAGAGATCTTCCAAAAGGAGCTGCTGAAATACCAGCTGCGGTTAAAAAGGAAAAATGGTCAAGGATAGGAGTTAATACAACAGAAGATTTTGAACCACTATATATAGTTCCGAAAGATAAGAAAAAGGTTGTTAAAGAGTTGAAAGATGCATTGAAAGGTGCAACCCAGCTATTACTGGCAACTGATGAAGATAGAGAGGGAGAGAGTATTAGTTGGCATCTCTTGCAAATACTAAAGCCTAAAATACCAACTAAGAGAATGGTTTTTCATGAAATTACAAAAAAGGCAATTAAAAAAGCATTAGACCAAACTAGAGAAATTGATATGGAACTTGTTCAGGCTCAAGAAACAAGAAGAATCTTGGACAGGCTTTTTGGATATGAATTATCTCCTTTACTTTGGAAAAAGGTAGCCCCCCGATTATCTGCTGGTCGTGTTCAATCAGTTTCCGTAAGGCTTCTTGTTAGGAGAGAGAGAGAAAGAAGATCCTTTAAAAAAGCAAGTTACTGGGGGATTAAAGCTTCCCTCGTAAAAGATAATGTTACTTTCGAAACTAAATTATTCAGTTTAAATGGTCAAAGAATTTCTAATGGTAACGATTTCGATGAACAGACTGGCAAATTAAAACAAGGAAATAAATCTTTAATAATTGGAGAAGAAAAAGTAAATGATTTATTGAAGACTTTTTCCTCAGAGGATTGGTTAGTCTCAAAAATCGAAAAAAAACCCTCCATTCGTAAGCCAGTCTCTCCATTTACAACTAGCACATTACAACAAGAAGCAAACAGGAAGCTTCGTTTGTCTGCAAGAGAAACTATGAGATGTGCACAAGGGCTATATGAGAGGGGTTTCATAACATACATGAGAACTGATTCAGTTCATCTTTCCGAACAAGCCATAGGAGCTGCTAGAGAATGTGTCAGTTCTATGTATGGAAAAGAATATTTATCTAACTCACCAAGACAATTTAATTCAACTGCAAGAAATGCTCAAGAAGCACACGAAGCTATTAGGCCTGCAGGTGAGGTATTTAAAACACCAAAGGAAACTAATCTAACTGGTAGAGACTTATCTCTTTACGATTTAATTTGGAAAAGAACTGTAGCTAGTCAAATGGCGGAAGCCAGGCTAACAATGATTAATGCTGAAATTAGCGTGGGGGATGGAATATTTAAATCGAGTGGGAAAAGTATTGATTTCGCGGGATTCTTCAGAGCTTATGTCGAGGGGAGTGATGACCCAAGTTCATCCCTTGAACAACAAGAAATTATCCTCCCAAACTTAACAACTGGAACATGTCTTCAAGTTACTAATAGGGAGCCTACTTTTCATGAAACCAAACCTCCTGCAAGATATACAGAGGCTGCATTAGTTAAGGTTCTTGAAAAAGAAGGGATTGGAAGACCTTCTACCTATGCAAGCATCATAGGGACAATAGTGGATAGAGGTTATGCAAATATATCTTCCAATACTTTGGCTCCAACGTTTACAGCTTTTGCTGTTACTGCTCTATTAGAGGAACATTTTCCAGATCTGGTTGATACTACTTTTACTGCAAAAATGGAGTCTTCATTGGATGAAATATCTTCAGGTAATCTTGAGTGGCTACCATACCTAGAAACTTTCTATAAGGGTAAAAATGGTTTGGAGGTAAAAGTTCAGAAAACCGAGGGTGATATTGATGGTAAAGCTTATAGACAAGTTGATTTCGAAGACCTTCCTTGCGTAGTCAGAATAGGCTCTAACGGACCTTGGCTAGAGGGTACAAAAATTGATGAATCTGGTAATGAAATTCAGGCTAAAGGTAATCTTCCAATGGATATTACTCCTGGAGATTTAGATATAAAGCAAGTTGATCAAATTTTAAGCGGCCCATCAGATCTTGGAACTGATCCAAAAACTGGGGAAAAAGTCTTTTTAAGATTTGGCCCTTATGGACCTTACGTACAATTGGGAAATAATGATCAAGAGAAAGCTAAACCAAGAAGAGCTTCATTACCCAAAGAGTTGAAAACTGATGATCTAACTCTAGATGAGGCTCTTGTACTTTTAAGTTTGCCTAGATTGTTAGGAGTTCATCCTGAAGGAGGAGTTGTTGAAGCTGATAGAGGAAGATTTGGCCCTTACATCAAATGGATTAAAAATGAATCTGAATCTGAAAATAGATCCTTAAAGAAAGAGGATGATGTTTTTACAGTTGATATAAAACGAGCATTAGAAATTCTTGCGATGCCCAAAATGGGCAGAGGTGGTCAAGAGGTACTTAAAGACTTTGGAAAACCAAAAGATTTTAAAGAAAAAATTCAACTATTAAATGGAAGATACGGGGTCTATTTAAAATGTGGTAAAACTAATGTTTCGATTGCCAAAGATACTGATATAGAGAAAATTACCATAGATGACGCGGTATCTCTTTTAGAAGAAAAACTAAAAGATAAAAAAGGTTCTAATTTAAAAAAAACAAAAATTAGTAATAAAAAAACTTCAAGGAAAAAGAAAAGTTAGAAAAATATGATTTTTAAAAAAAAAGAATTTTTTTTGTTAATTTTTTTAATTTTCTTGCAATCATGCTCTGGAGGGAGGATTGGAAATTTTCTTGAAAGTAGTTTTAGTGATTTAGAAAAAACAAGCAAAAATGAAGATTTACAAAATAACTTATTAAATAAAAATGATATAAATTTAGAAAAAGAAAACAAAAATTTTGATGATAAAAAAAATAAAAAAATTAAAAAAGTAGAAATGCCAGAAAATTTTATCGAAAATAAAAAGGATATAAATTCTGAAAAAATATCAAAACATAAAAATAAAAAAATAAAGAAAGTAGAAAAGCCAAAAAATGTTCAAGAAAATAAAAACGATATAAATTTAGAAAAAGAAAACAAAAAATTTGATGATAAAAAAAATAAAAAAATTAAGAATCTTTCAAAAAAAAGAAAAATTGAGCTTCAATCTTACAAAATAATATTTATTTTAAAAGATGTAGATCCAAAAGATCCCACTGAAGAGTTAAGTTCCATATTGAGTAATTCTGAGGTAAATTTTGAAATAGAAAAGATTGAACGTATCTTAGATTCAAAAAATAAAAATATGAATAAAAATTAATTAAAAAGATTCAACAAAAAATGAAAATAACAACGAAAACTGAAGCATTAAATATTGTCGAGACCTCTTATTTAGCATCTCTTTCATCTTTATTATGGGTTGCATTATATTATTTGCCAATTGGAGGAGCTTTATTAAGATTGATTTTACCCCTCCCTATGATACTTTTGCACTTGAGAAGAGGAACTAAAACTGCATTAGAAGGACTCCTAATACAATTTCTACTTTTATTCATAATTATGGGTCCTGTTAGAGGAACTTTATTTTTATTTCCTTATGGGATCTTGGCTTTTTGGTTGGGCTGGTGTTGGTTTAGAGAAAAAAGTTGGAGATTTAGCCTAACTGTAGGAGTTTTTATTGGAACCCTTGGCTTTTTCGTACGAGTAATAGCATTATCTACGTTGATAGGGGATAATCTTTGGGTGTTAATTACTAGAGCAAGTTATGGTCTACTAGAAAAAATCATTGGATTATTAAATTTACATTTTTCTCCCTCAATTTTAAGTATCCAATTAGGTGCAATTTTTTTAATAATTTTTCAAGAAATAGTTTATGTCTTAACGGTACATGTAGTTGCATATTCTCTTTTTCCAAGATTTAAATTAAATATCCCAGATCCTCCAAGATTATTAAATGGTTTAGTTGATTTAAATAATTGAAAAAAAGTAAAAATGTATAGTACGGAATTAGGGATAAATTTTTTTGGAAATGAATCCAACAAAAAAAGACAATTTAATAAGATAAAAAAACTAAAAAAGAATATTAAAAATTTAAAAATATTTCTTGTAATTGCAGGCACTAATACTTCTCAAATTCCAGGTATTTCCGCTGCAGGTATTAGTGCAAAATCAAGGAGAACAACTGCGCTTGCAGATGCCGAATTTTTGCTTGAGGGTGCTTCAAAAGATCATAAATATAAATTGCCTCTTCTCAATGCAGGAGTAACTCCTGCCCTAATCAGTCATGTTTGTTCAAAGCTCATAAATATTTATCCAGTTATTGTTCCTCTGGGAATAGGAGCAAAGCCTTATTTTAATCATTTGGTTGTAGAAGATAGAGATATGGGCCCATCAAATTGTCTTACTACTGGTAAATCGATGACTAAAGAGAGAGTTTTAAATCTCTATGAAAAAGGTCTTGCGATAGGAAAATCCTTAAAACAATCAGTTTTAATTTCTGAATCTGTACCGGGAGGCACCACAACTGCTCAGGCAGTAATGGAAGCTTTTGGGTTGCAGGTGTCTAATTTAGTTGGGAGTAGTTTATTTAAAGCTCCAAGAGAACTGAGAAGACAAGTAGTAAAAAGAGCACTTTTAAATGCAAATTTCAAGGCTGATTTCGACTCTTTTGATGTTGTTGCGGCGGTAGGTGATCCTTTCCAAGCTTTTTCAATGGGTCTATTAATTGGTGCAAGGATAGCAAAACAACCTGTAATATTGTCTGGTGGAAGTCAAATGTTAGCAGTCATTTTGCTTGTATTAGAATTATTAGATGAAAAAAATAAGGATGAATTTATTGAAGATGTTTTTATTGCGACAACTGGGTGGCTTGTGAAAGATAATTCTCTAAATATTTTATTAAATCTAATTAATGAAAAATATGACGTCAAATTATTAGGTTTAGCAAGTCCTTTAAATTTTAAATCTTCAAAATACAAAGAATTGAAGGATTATGAATTAGGTCATGTAAAAGAAGGTGTAGGTGCCGGTGGAATATCATTGCTTGCTTTCTTAGATGGATTTAAAAATGAAGAAATAGTTTCATTGTGTCAACAAAATCTGGAAATGATGAAGGGCTTAGGTCAAATTTCTTTAGAGAAGGATTGCTGAATGTTTTCAAAATTCACGAACAGAAGAGAATTTTTAAATTTTGGTAAGCTTTCGCTTTTATTTCTCTTAAATTCTTGCAGTAATCTTCCTAATAAAGTAAAAATTGCACTTCAAAATTCTTTTTATCCAGAATCTTTTAAAGATTCGATTCCTAAAGATTGGAAGCAGGAAAAAATTAATTTTGAAATTATCCAGCTACAAAAAAATAGAAAAACAATTTTAAATTCTGACTTTACTTTAATAAACGATGGATGGATTACTAGTATTGAATTCGGAGAATTTGAAAAAATAAATGAATATCCATTGAACGAAAATTTGGATAAGAGATCAATAGATTTTTTGGGAAGTTTTAATCAAAATCAGAGAAGTAAATTATTTCCTATTGGCGTAGTACCCTATACGATTTTAATTAAAAATAATAAAGAATTAATAAACTCAGCAAGAACTTCTTGGGATTTTCTTCTTTCAAAAAAATTAACTGGGAAAATTATTTTTCCACAAAGTCCCAGAATAATTTTGTCAATTTCTCAAAAAATTAATTCATCTAATTCTTTAAAAAAACTTAAAAGCCAGGCAATGTTATTTGATGATAAAAATATGCTCAATTGGTTGATTAATTCTGATGCTTGTGTAGCAATAGTTCCTTATAGTCTCTGTTCAAAATATTTAAAAATAGATCCAAGGCTTTCTTTAGTTTTTCCGAGTCAAGGTGTACCTTTAATGTGGCATTTTCTACTTAGCAGATCAAATCTAAACAATGCAATATTAAAAAAATGGATTAAATCTTTAGAAAATAAATCAATAGTTGATAAATTAGTAAGCCAGGGTTGGTATCTGCCATTCAATCGTGATTACTTACAAAGTAAATATAAATCTGAGATGTTCTCTAATTCAGGGCCTTCTGAGAAATGTTGGGAAAATAGTTGGTCTCTACCTGTCCTAACAAATGAACAAAAAAATAATCTTAAGAATTTCTGGAATGAGTCTTTAACCCCATAATCTTTTTCTAGGAGTCTCAATTAATAAGTTATGGGTTTGCTTTAATAAATTTGGTATATCTAATTGACTAGGACATTTAGGAACACATTCATTGCATTCTTTACAAAATGAGGCATTTTTTTCTTCCCACCAGTGGCCAGCTTTTCCTATTAAGTTATATCTTTCTTTTGAAAATTCTAATTGGCCATAACCAATAGATATATTCCTTAAACGAAGTATTTCTGGAATAGGTATTTCATTTGGGCATGGAAGACAACATCTGCATTGTTCACATTTGGTTGAGTTTAATCTTTCATTAGAAACTTCCTCAATTTTATTAAGGGCGCTTTTTTCAAGTTTTGTAAGCTTTTCGAATGAGTTTCTAAGTTTATACGCAAATTCAAAATCTTTTTTGTTTGTCGCCCCCAAGGATAAAGTTGTAATGCCTTGTGCCAGAAGAAATCGATACGCTAATTCTAATGGATGAAAAGGCTTAGAGGCCTCTATCAAAATATCACTTGGAGAATACAATCTACCGCCTTTATCTGCAGGTGATATTGCTAAAACTCCCATACCTTTTTTTATTGCTTCCTCTGCTAAATCAATCTTAGATTGATCTAAATAATGTAAATGAAGACTACAAAAAGTAAAAACTTTACAGTTAATTGCATCTTTAATTAGTGAATAACTTCCGTGAGAACTAAAACCGACTTGATCAACTAGTTCCTTCTCAAGTATCCAAGATATGAATTTCTTACCCTCTCCAGCAAGAACCCAATCTAGATGTTGTTTTAAGTTGAGTCCGTGAATTGCGAGATTATTAATTTTCTCGCGATTTAAATTTTTAAGAGACTTTTTAAAATTATTTTTTAAAAAGTCAAAATCACCCTTTGGTAAAACTTTGGAAGTAATCACCCAATTTTTTTCTTTTATATTCTCTTCTATTGCTAATTTTTTTATTGAATTTCCAATAAGTGATTCAGCATCACCATAAGAGGGAGCTGTTTCTATGTGGTTAATTCCTACATAATATGCATTTTTTATTATGCTATACATTTTTTCGAGACTTTCTGTTGCTCGCATTGTCCCTAAAGTGAATAAGCTCACTTTCGCCCCTCTACCAAATGATCTTTTTTTTGAATTAATAATCATCTAAATATGATCAATTTCTTTTTATTTAATCTTTAATTTATTTATAGTTGAAAATGATTTAAAGTAAATAAAACAAAATACAAAATTTTGCAAAAATACTTTTCTTAAATCTATGTTCACAGGAATAATTCAATCAATTGGGAAACTAAAACATGAAAAAAATATTTTAGAAATTGAAATTCTAGATAACTTATTTGATATAGCAATCGGTGACAGCATAGCTGTTGATGGAATTTGTTTGACAGTTAAAGAGATTTTTCAAAATAAATTTACTGTTGATGTAAGTGAGGAAACATTAAAAAAAACAACTTTAGGAGTAAAGTCGAACTTGAATCAGATTGTTAATTTGGAGCCCGCTCTTAGGGTGTCTGACCGTTTAGGAGGGCATATAGTCAGTGGACATGTTGATGGCCTTGGAACAGTTGAGGATATAGAAAAATTAGAGAAATCTTGGCTCTTATCCATAAAGTGGAAAAATAATAATTTTTCGAAATATATAGTTAATAAAGGCAGTATTTGTGTAAATGGCATAAGTCTTACAATTGCAAAATATGAGCAAGAAGGAGAAATATTTATTATTGCGATCATTCCCCATACTTGGCATAACACCAATCTGAATAAATTAAATGTCGGAGACGCTGTAAATCTTGAGGCAGATGCACTAATTAAATATGTAGAGAAATTACTTTTATTTAATAAAAATAATAATCAAGATTTATCTTCAAATAATATTTCTTCGGAATGGCTTAAAGAAAATGGTTGGTAAGATATATTTTTTAATTTAATGGAATCAGATAAATTGTTTTTGACTCTTTTTTAAGATCTATTTTAAATTCTTGACCAGGTTCTAGACCTAATTTTTTGGTGTAGGCATGACCAATTAATAGGTTCCCATTGCAATGAACTTTAGTTTTGAATTCTGTCTGTCTGCCTCTTGAAGCTCTATTACCATTTTTCCCCAAACGACCCTTTCCTATTTTGTACCCCTTAGCTTCGATAAGTGCCCTATAAAAACTTTTTCTTAAGATTCTTCCACTTGGACCTACGTACCCACAACCTTTTGCTATCTCATCTTCAGATTTTTTACTTAATAACTTTGCTTTTTCAAGAAGTTCTTTTCCTTCTAGCATTATCTGACAAATTCATAATTATATATTCTTACTAAAAAGGAGAACTGTGGCAATATAAATTAATAAAAAATATATTTAATTTTTGAAATTTAGTTTTTTATAAAAGATACAAAATAATAAATAAAACAACCCATATGCCATCTACAAAATGCCAGTACAATTCAACAGCTTCCAATGGAAACATATTTTGACTGGTTAATCTTCCGCCATTGATTCTCGATTGCCAAGCAATAATTAAAATCATTAAAGTGCCTAAAGTGACATGTAATCCATGAAAACCAGTAAGAGCATAAAAAGTACTTGCAAATAAATTATCGGTTAATCCAAAAGGTAAATGAAAATATTCAAATAATTGACATATTAAAAATATAATTCCAAGAAAAGCAGTAAAAAATAACCATTTTTGGGAATCTGAGTTTTTATCTTTTAAAAGTGCTTTTCCTGCTTTATGGAAAGTTGCACTACTAACAAGTAACAAAATTGTATTGAGAGTAGGTATTGGTAGTTCTAATTCATAAATAGCACCATCAGGTAATGGATTAACTGCTTTATAAGTTAAATAAGCAGCAAAGAATCCAGCAAAAGTCATTCCGTCCGCAATTAGGAAAGTTATAAGACCAAACATTCTGAAGTCTTCATGAGTTTCATTAACTTCAGAATTATTTTTTTGAATTTCTTTTGAGCTATCTAGAGTTGTCATATAATTTTATTTTTGTTCAGAAATTTCTTTACCATAACCATAAGGTTCTTCAACTAATGGAGCTTCTCCTTCCCAATTTTCAACTGGAGGTGGAGAAGATGTTAACCATTCAGGTGTAAGAGCATTCCAAGGGTTATCGCCAGCATCTTTCCCATTTCTTACGCTAAGGAATACATTAATTAAAAAAGGAATTGTACTTATAGCCATTAAAAGAGCCCCAAGGCTACTAATTTGATTAACGAACTGGAATTGAGGATCATATTCTGCAACTCTTCTGGGCATTCCATTTAAACCAAGCCAATGTTGAGGAGCAAAGCACAAGTTAAAACCAATAAAAGTAATGATAAAGTGTAAAATTCCTAATTTTTCATTGAGCATCTTCCCAGTTACTTTGGGGAACCAATGATAAATGGAAGAGAAAATAATAAAAACAGTCCCTCCATAAACTATGTAATGAAAATGGGCTACAACGAAATAGGTATCATGTACGTGAATATCGAAAGGTACCTGTGCCAAAGCAACTCCTGTAATACCCCCAAAAACAAAATTTATAATAAATCCGCAAGAGAATAACATTGCGCTATTAATGGAAATTTTACCTCCCCATAATGTTGCAACCCAATTGAAAAATTTTATACCTGTCGGAACAGCAATAAATGCTGTGGCGATAGTAAAGAATAATCTCATCCAAGGGGGCGTTCCACTCGTAAACATGTGATGCGCCCAAACAACTAAACCTAAAACTACTATCCCCATTATTGAAAAAACCATTGTTGTATATCCAAAAAGTGGTTTTCTAGCATGTACAGGAAGTATTTCACTAACTAAACCAAAGGCAGGAAGGACCATAATGTATACAGCTGGATGAGAATAAAACCAAAATAAATGCTGATAAACTACGACATTGCCACCTAAAACAGGATTGAAAAAACCTGTATTAGCGATGATATCAAAGCTAAGTAGAATTAAAGTGCCTGCTAAAACAGGAGTTGACAAAACAACTAACAGACTTGTTCCAAGCATTGCCCAACAATACATTGGCAATTGCATAAGTTTTAATCCTGGCCTTCTTAGTTTGATAATGGTCGCGATAAAATTTATTCCACCAAATATAGAACTGCCTCCAAGTAATAGAACGCTCAGAATCCAAATAATTTGTCCCGATTGAGGAGTAGTTATGCTCAAAGGAGGATAAGCCGTCCATCCAGCCTGAGCAGCACCATCAACAAAATAACTTGCTACCAGCATCAAACCTGAAGGAGGAATTAACCAAAAAGCAACGGCATTTAATCTTGGGAATGCCATATCTCTTGCACCTACATAAAATGGAATTAAATAATTTCCAAAAGCTCCATTAACTACAGGCACTATCCAAAGGAATATCATTATTGTTCCGTGTAGAGTTAAAACTTGGTTATAAACATCTCTCGGCATAAAGTCAGACATTGGACTAGCTAGTTCAATTCTTATAGCGCTTGCTAAAGTTCCTCCTATCAAATAGAAAAGAAAACCGCAGACTAAATATTGTATCCCAATTACTTTGTGATCAAGGCTAAAACTAAAGTATCTAAGCCAGCCTTTAGGTTGAAGGCTTTCATTATTAGTTTTTTGTGGATCAATTGATATTGTCATAAATTTACTTCTGGTTTTTTATTTTTGTTAAACCATTCGTTGTAATCAGATTCTTCTTCAACAATTATGGAGGCTCTCATTCCTCCATGATATGGGCCACATAATTCTGCGCAAATTATCGGATATTTTCCTACTTTTGTAGGAGTGAAATTTAGAATAGTTGGTTGTCCAGGAATAATATCCTGTTTAATTCTGAACTCTGGTACCCAAAAAGCATGAATGACATCTTTGGATTCCATTTTCATTGATACTTTTTGATCAACAGGAACGTGTAGTTCTCCTGATATGAAATTGCCCTTGGGATAATTGAATAGAAATGCAAATTGCATAGCTGAAACTTCAATTGATAAATTATTTATTGCTATTTCATTATCGGAAGTTTGACTTATTCCAGCCCATATTTTTTCAGTATTAGAACTCATCATTTCGTGGTTATGATTTAGTTCTTTCATCCCTCCCATTCGATCGTAGATGTTATAGCTATATAACCCTATTAATAAAACAATTATTGAAGGGATAATTGTCCATACAATTTCTAAGCTTAAATTTCCCTCTAAAGCTATACCATCGCCTATTTGATCATTTCTTTTCCTAAACTTAAATAAGCTATAAATAACTGCTATTGTCATTCCTATAAAAATAATTAATCCAATGATGAAAAGAATTTTAAAAAGTTCATCGTAAATTGGCGCATTTATACTTGCTTCAGCTGGGAGCAAATTTACATTAAAACCAATCCAAAAAGATATAGCAAAAACGAGGGAAATAATTAGTATTAAATAAATGTTTTTATTTAACAATTGATTTCTAAAGATTTGTATTTATATTCTCAAGATATTCAATTTTTTTAATCCTGCATCCTTTGTTAAAAGAAAAACATTTAAATTCACAACTTCTTAAGATTTATGAAATAAAAGGCGTATTATTAATAACTTTTTAGAGTTAATTGTCAGGGAAAAAAGATTAAATTAGTAAATTATTTTTTAAATTAAACATATTAATTTTTAATTAATGTTTGGTTTTTAAATCTAATTTATTATGCAAAATAATAGGTTTTATCCATTTGATTAATAACCAATTATATAAATCAAAATATCTGACAATTTTTAAAAGGTTGGGAAGTCATAGTGTACTTGCACTCATCGCACTAATCGTAATTGGAGGTGCTACGAGAGTCATGGATGCGGGACTTGCCTGTCCAGATTGGCCATTGTGTTATGGATCTTTTTTGCCTTTTAATCATATGAACCTAAGAGTATTTTTAGAGTGGTTTCATCGTCTAGATGCTTTTCTGGTTGGAATTTTAATTCTTTTTAAATTTGTCCTTTCAATTATTTGGAAAAATGAAATTCCAAATTGGTTACCTAAAACTTATTCATTATTACTATTTCTCGTTATTGTCCAAGGATCTTTTGGAGCTTTAACAGTAATAAACCTGCTTGATTCATATACTGTTACGGGCCATCTTTTAATAGCATTTCTACTTCTCATTACAACAATTTCAATAAATCAAAATTTAGAAAATGACGGCATAGAAGAGCCATTAATTTGGTGGAGACTATTATTGTTTGTTCCTCTTTTACTTACTCTGATTCAATCTTTTATTGGAGTAAGGCTTTCATCAACCTGGTCAGCTCATATTTGCTTATCTTTTAATAACCAATGTCTAATTCTAAATACTCATAAATTATTTGTTTTTCCAATTGCCTTCTCAATTCTATTGATTATTGCTACTGCAATTTATAAGAGAAGTTTGCTTAATGAAAATTGGAAATATCTCTCAGCACTTATTTTGCTCTTGATTTCCCAAATTGCTTTGGGTGTTTTAAGCCTCAAAACAAATTTGAATGAACCTATTTTTATTATCGGTCATCAACTTAACGCCTCTTTATTTATTGCGATATTAACAACATTAATTTTTAGAAATCCTTTTACCAAAAAAGGTCTAAACCACTCCCTAAATTCTCAAATGGTTGGTATCAATTCATGAACAGTAGTAACTCAGAAAACTTGAACTATAAAACTTCAATTAGGGATGAAGTTGTACCTTCAAGAAAAAGATTAACTTTGCCGCCTTGGCTTGAAGTAGCAAAACCTAGATTAATCCCACTTTTATTGGCAACAACTTTGGGAGGAATGGCTTTAACAGAAGAATGGCCTTTGTCTTCCCCGAAACTTATCTGTACTTTAGGAGGAGGCGCTTTGGCAGCCGCCGCCGCAGGAGCTCTTAATTGCTTGTGGGAAATGGAATTAGATAAAAGGATGATAAGAACCAGCAAAAGAGCATTGCCATCAGGAAAGTTGTCAACTGAGACTGTATTTTTAGCTGCTGTATCATGTACTTTGGCAGCTTCGATGCTTTTAGTAAGTGGGGTAAATTATTTAGCTGCGGGATTAACTCTTCTTGGTTTATTTAGCTACGTAATTTTATATACAGTTATTTTGAAACCCCGTACAACAAAAAATATTGTTTTCGGAGGAGTTGCTGGTGCTATACCACCTTTAGTTGGGGCATCTGCTGCCACAGGGCATGTAGGTCTTAGTGGATGGTGGTTGTTTGGTTTAGTAATGTTATGGACCCCAGCTCATTTTTGGGCACTTGCAATTTTGTTGAAGGATGATTACGCATCTGTTGGTATTCCTATGCTCCCTTCTGTTAAAGGATCTGTGTTTACTGCTAAAGCGATTTCTCGTTACGGATGGGCAACAGTTTTAATGAGTATTATGGGCGTTTTTGCTTTACCTGAAGGGGGCCTATTATACGGAATTATGTTATTACCATTTAATGGAAGACTTTTGCAATTAATAAATAAATTACAGAAATCTCCTGATGATCTTTCAAGAGCAAAGTCTCTTTTTAGGTGGTCTATTCTCTATATGTTTGGCATTTGTCTTTTGTTATTAATTTCCAGAACCCAACTATCCGTAGAATTTGAGCAGCAATCTATGCAAATATTTTTATCCATAGTATCCCTGCTTAGCAATTAAATTAGATGTAAAATGTTTTTTAAGTAAATAGTAAGTTTGATGAATTATATAAAAGTTAAAGGGCTCTCAAAATCTTATTCAGATATCAAGGCATTAAAAAATTTATCGATGGAAATTGAAGCTGGCACATTATTCGGAATACTAGGACCAAATGGTGCTGGCAAATCAACACTAATAAAAATACTCGCTACTTTAATAGAGGCTGATAGTGGAGAAGTTTTTATAAATAATATTAATCTGATAAAAAATTCAAGGAAAATTAGAGAATTAATTGGTTATGTTGCCCAAGACATTGCACTTGATAAAATACTAACTGGAAGAGAGCTTTTGGATTTTCAATCAGATTTATATCACATCAACAAAAACAAAAAATTTGAAAGGATAAAGAAATTAATAGATCAATTAGAAATGAATGATTGGATTGATCGTAAGTGCGGAACTTATTCAGGGGGAATGAAAAGAAGAATAGATCTGGCAGCGGGACTTTTACATTTGCCCCAAGTTTTGATTTTGGATGAACCTACAGTTGGTTTAGATATTGAAAGTAGAAATATTATATGGCAACTTTTGAAAGATTTGAGAAATAATGGAATGACCATTATTTTAAGCAGTCACTATCTTGATGAAATAGACAAATTGGCAGACAAATTAGTGATAATTGATGATGGAAGAGTTATAGCACAAGGAACTCCTGCAGAGCTCAAAAATAAATTAGGAGGAGATAGAGTGACTTTGAAAGTAAGAGAATTTAGTAATCAGGAAGAAGCAACAAATATATGTCAAATTTTATCTTCAATAGATGGAATTAGTCAGATAATCATAAATGAAGCTCAAGGTTTCTCGATAAATTTTGTAGCAGATAAGGAAAAAGATTTACTTACCAAACTCAAAGTGGATTTGGCCTTCTCAAAGTTTGAAATTTTTTCTCTAACCCAAAGTCAGCCAAGCTTGGATGATGTATATCTTCAGGCAACTGGGAAAACATTATTGGATGCTGAAATTTCTATGGCAGGGAAAAGAGACCTTAAAAAAGAGTCAAAGCAATCAATGCGATAAAAAACTTTTGGTTAACTAACTATAATGAATACTAAATACTGCTAATTATGGAATTACAACAGTATAATTTATTTTTTTTGTATCAAGAAACATTTGCATTAACAAAGAGGTTATTTATTCAATTAAAAAGAAGACCATCAACTCTTTTAGCAGGAATATTACAACCCATAATTTGGCTTTTTTTATTTGGGGCACTATTCTCTAAAGCTCCTGAAGGTTTTTTACCAGGAGTTGATTCTTATGGGAACTTTTTAGGGGCGGGACTTATTGTTTTTACTGCTTTTAGCGGAGCCTTAAACTCTGGTCTTCCTTTAATGTTTGATAGAGAGTTTGGATTTCTTAATAGATTACTTGTGGCTCCTTTAACCAGTAGATTATCCATAGTTTTATCTTCTTTTATTTACATAACAATGCTTAGCTTTGTTCAGAGTATTGTAATAATGGTTGTTTCATATATTTTGGGTTATGGATGGCCTAACTTATATGGTTTAGGAATTGTTTTTACAACACTAATTCTATTGGTTCTTTTTGTGACATCAATAAGTTTATGTTTAGCTTTTGTCTTGCCCGGACATATTGAATTAATCGCGCTTATATTTGTGATAAACTTACCCCTTCTTTTCGCAAGCACTGCTTTAGCTCCAATCTCTTTTATGCCAAATTGGCTTGGGTGGTTAGCCTCATTAAATCCATTAACTTTTGCGATTGAACCTATTAGGACTGCTTATACAGAAACTATGAATTTAGAATTAGTGGCTTTACATGCCCCATATGGTGATTTAACTTGTAAGAGTTGTATATCAATTTTATTTTCTTTAACAGTTTTTTCCTTGATTATCATAAGGCCTCTGTTAAATAGAAAGTTAAATTAATAAATTTATGCTTTTAAAAAATCATCTAATAGAAGTTTTTAAAAAAGCCTCTTCAGAAAATAATATTTTGCTTAAAGAAAATATTGTCCTTAAGTGGGTGCATAGATTTGGGATTGATTCTTTAAATGATTTATTAATCCATACCCCTGCTCCAAGGGAATATCAACTTGAAGAAGAAAATCAAGAACAAACCCTTTTAATAGATGAAGTAGATGAAGAAGAAAATCAAGAACAAACCCTTTTAATAGATGAAGTAGATGAAGAAGAAAATCAAGAACAAACCCTTTTAATAGATGAAGTAGATGAAGAAGAAAATCAAGAACAAACCCTTTTAATAGATGAAGTAGATGAAGAAGAAAATCAAGAACAAATTAAACTTGAATTATCAAAAACTGTTGAAAATATAGAGGAAGCAAAACGGCAATCAAAATGTCTAGAAACTTCTAGTGGTAATGGCATATTTAGCAAAGATCAAAATTCTAATAATGTAAAACAACTTACTGATAACCAGAATCTCCCACTGCCTAATATTAAAAATTTAAGAAAGTGGATTAATAACGATAAAAAAGCAAGTTAAATTTTTACATCATTCCGGGCATACCCATGCCCCCCATTCCAGGCATACCCATGCCTCCCATTCCTGGCATACCCATGCCTCCCATTCCGGGCATACCCATACCGCCCATTCCAGGCATACCCATGCCTCCCATGCCTCCCATTGGATCTCCGCCTGGTCCTCCAGGGGCTGCGGCTTCAGGCTCTGGAATATCTGCCATAGCAACTTCTGTTGTGAGTAGCATAGCTGCAATAGATACTGAATCTTGAAGAGCTAATCTTATTACTTTGGTTGGATCTAATATTCCTGAATCTTTTAAATCCTCATATTTTCCTGAATTAGCATTAAAGCCTTTATTAAGTCTTTTAATTTCAGAGACAACTACATCCCCATTAAAACCAGCATTTTTTGCTATTTGTTTGGTGGGTTCCAAAAGGGATTCTTTAATTATATTTATTCCTGTTCTTAAATCATCAGAACATGTTTGACTTGAATTTAAAAGTTCATCTGATATTTCAATTAAAGTTTGTCCCCCTCCAGAAACAACACCCTCTTCAATAGCAGCTTTTGTAGCATTGAGGGAATCTTCGATTCTCAATTTTTTATACTTCATCTCTGTTTCTGTAGCAGCTCCAACTTTTATAAGAGCTACTCCTCCAGCTAGTTTGGCTATCCTTTCATTGATTTTATCCTGATCATAATCTGATTCAGTTATATTAACTTCTCTCTTTAATTTCTCTACACGCGCTTTAACTAAATCTTTAGTGTCTTCGAAGGCAACAATTGTAGTTTTATCCTTTGTGATAGTTATTTTTTTTGCTTTTCCTAAATCATTAATAGAAACTTTATCGAGTGTCATCGATTTATCTTCGCTAATCAACTTAGCCCCTGTAAGAATTGCAATATCTTCAAGGGCAGCTTTTCTTCTCTCACCAAATAACGGAGCTCTTACGGAAGCAACATTTAAAACCCCACTATTCTTATTTAAAACTAGAGTGGTTAAAGCTTCTCCTTCGATATCTTCAGCAAGAATAAGAAAAGGTGAGCCTGACTTCTGAATTTCTTCAAGTATTGGAACTAGATCAACTAAAGTTGAGATTTTTTGATCAGTTATTAATATTTTAGGGTTTTCAAGTTCACAAACTTGTCTTTCTTGGTCTGTTACGAAATATGGAGAACTATACCCTCTATCAAAAGACATTCCTTCAGTTATGTCTAATTCTGTTTCTAGTGATTGAGATTCTTCAACAGTTATTACACCATCTGAAGTAACAATATCCATTGCTTTCGAAATTATAGATCCAATTTCTTCATCACCTCCAGCACTGACTGTTGCAACTTTTTGGATATCAGAATCACTCAATGAAATACTTTTGGAACGTAATTTTTCTATGACAAAAGCTAGGCCTGCCTCCATACCTTTTTTTAACTCAATAGGGTTAGCGCCAGAAGCAATATTTTTTAACCCCTCCTGAACCATCTTCTGAGTCAGAATGGTTGCCGTTGTTGTTCCATCACCGGCACTCTCTTTTGTCTTGGATGCGACTTGTTCTATTAATTTCGCACCTAAATTGGAAATAGGGTTTTCAATCTCGATCTCTTTAGCAACTGTAGATCCATCTCTTACTATATCTGGCGAACCAAATTTCTTTTCTAATACAACGTTTTTTGCTTTTGGCCCGATAGTAACCTTTACTGCATTAGCTACGAAATTTACACCTTTTTCTAGCTCTTCTCTTGATTCATTAGAAAAACTTAACTTTTTAGCCATGTTTATTTGATCTTTAATCTTATTCTAATCTCCCATAGAATCATTTTTAAGGGATATTTAATTAAGTGGGGAAAGCCGAATTTCTTTTAATGAGACATACAAATTAACTCAAATAATAGTATCTTTAAGTTATGGAAGAAACAAATAATCTTATTTTTACTCTTACCGCAATCTTAGCGATTGCTATGACATTAATATACTTTCCATTAAGATTTTTCTTGACATTAACTGCTAGAAGTCGCAGATTAAAACTTTTACAAAAAATTAGAAGATTAAGAGATGAGTTGGGCCAGCCATATCAAAGTACTTAATTAAATATTCATACCCCCGTCAATACTAATTGTTTGCCCTGTAATGTAATTTCCTGCATCACTTGATACTAAGAATGCTACTAAGTTTGCAATTTGAGTACAACTTCCTAATTTTCCTAGAGGAATAACTTTTAGAATCTGTTCTGTATTAAGTTTTTCAGTCATCTCTGTTTCTATGAAACCTGGAGCTATTGCATTTACTTTTATACCTCTTGAAGCAAATTCTTTAGCGCAAGTTTTGGTAAATCCAATAACTCCAGCTTTGGCGGCAGAATAATTTGCTTGCCCTGGATTACCAATTATTCCAACAACAGATGAAACATTTACAATGCTACCACTTCTTTTTTTCATCATAAATTTTGAAGCATATTTTGTACAAAGAAAAACTCCTTTTAAGTTCGTATTTATTACGTCATCCCATTGTTCCGATTTCATTCTCATCAATAGTCCATCTCTCGTAATGCCAGCATTGTTAATGAGGATATCAATGGTGCCATTAATTTTGATTATTTCTTCAAAAGCTATACTGACAGAATCCTCTTTTGAAACATCAAATTTTAATTTATGAGCTTTACCTCCGGAATTTTTTATTGAATTTACAACTTCGTCAGCTTTTTCATCAGAAGAAGAGTAATTAATAAAAACTTCTGCTCCTAAGCGGCTTAATTCTAAAGCAATTTCTTTACCAATCCCTCTGCTAGCTCCAGTAATTAAAGCAACTTTGCCTGATAAAGAATCTGTATTGAACATTATGAAATTTTATAATTTTCAATCGTAGTACTATTTGTGTAAAGATAATGCTTTTATTTATAATTGTCTAGAAAATATTAAGATCTTCTATTGTGTACTTTTTAATACCAGCTGCAGGGAGCGGTAGCAGAATGAAAGCTGGAAAAAATAAATTACTTATTGATTTAGAGGGAGAGGCTTTGATTTATTGGACACTTAAATCTGTATTTTCTGCAAGCTCAATAAATTGGGTTGGAATAATTGGGCAACCGAAAGATAAAAATTTATTATTAAATTCAGCAAAGGATTTTGCCCATAAAGTTCATTGGATTAATGGTGGTAAAACCAGACAACAGTCAGTACTTAATGGTTTAAAGGCGCTACCAAAAGATGCTGAAAAAGTTTTAATACATGATGGTGCTAGGTGTCTAATTAATCCTGAATTGATAGACCTTTGTGCCAAGCAATTAGATGAAAATGAAGCTGTAATTTTGGCAACTAAGGTAACGGACACAATAAAGATTGTTGATGATGAAGGTTTTATTAAAGAAACACCAGATAGAAATTATTTATGGGCAGCGCAAACTCCTCAGGGCTTTTTAGTGGATAGATTAAAAAAAGCTCATAAGACGGCAATTGATAAAAACTGGAAGGTAACAGATGATGCCTCACTATTCGAAATGCTTAATTGGAAAGTGAAGATTATTGAAGGAACTTATTCAAATATAAAAATTACATCCCCTATAGATTTGAAAATAGCAAAACTTTTTGTGAAGAACTCCTAGTTAAAAAGGTTTATCGATACTAAGAATGCCGTTGTTACCATTTAAGGTTGCTTCATAGCCTAACGGGATGCATGCATTCCCTGATAGGTGGCCTATTGGGAGATCAAAAAGAATAGGAAAATCAAACTCATGGAGTCTTTCAATAATGCAGTTTTTTAGTAAATCTTTCCATTCAAGTTCGCAGGAATCATTAGAAAAACTTCCGAATCCAATACCCGCAATTTCAGAAATTGTTTTAGTCATCCTAAGGTAAGTCAACATGCGATCAATTTTATAAATATCTTCATTAATGTCTTCAAAAATTATTATCTTCCCTTTGCAATCTGGAAAGTGATTAGTACCAATTAAAAAAGTAGCAATAGTTAAGTTAGAAACTATTATTTCTCCTTTCGCTTTTCCACCTCTTAAAGGGATTCCTACTATGTCCTCAACATATCCCTCAAAAAGTAAATTTCTTAATCTCTCAAGACTCCACTCTGGTTCTTTGAAAAGGCTAGTAACCATGGGGCCATGGATAGAACCTATAAATCCTTGAGAATATTTAGATAGTAATAAAGAACATGTATCTGAGAATCCAAGCATTAAACCATGCTGCCAAGAAGGTCCTTTTTCTAAAAGTCTTGCTGAACCCCAGCCTCCTTTTGCAAAAATGATTAGCTTACTATTTTGAGCTTTTTCAAGTTCTTCAAATCTAGTTAGATCATCGCCTGCAAAATAACCAAATTTTTTTGATAGAGAATTATTTTCATTAATTTCCAAACCCCAGTTTTTTAAGATTTCTATGCCTTTTTGAAAATTTTCGTCTTCATCAATAAAGGAGCCTGGAGCTAAAATATCTATTAAATCGCCTTTTTTTAATCTAAAAACCATATCTAGAATTTACGAGGCAATAATAATTCCTAATAAAATGACTCCTCCATAAATTGATTGATTTTTGAAGTGATTTCCAATATTTTTTATTGATTGCTTTTCCTCAGGAAATACTTTTAGTATATCTCTCTGCATTAAGATTAACGTTGCAAGCCAAATTGGCCAAAAAATAAAATCCATTTGATTAATAAATCCGCATATTGCGAGAAAAAAAGAAGTTAAAAAATAACAAATTTGAATGGTTATTCTTGTATTCTTCTTGAGGTTAACTGCGGAACTATTAATTCCAATTTTGATATCATATTTTTTATCTGCTAAAGCATAAATCGTGTCAAAGCCAAAAGTCCAAAAAATGGTAGCCAGCCAGCAAAATAATAAAACAATACTATTTAAATTGCCTTCATTTGCGGCCCAGGGAATTAGGACAGCAAAACCCCAGCATATGGATAAGATTAATTGAGGATATTTAAACCATCTTTTGGCAGAAGGATAAATTAAAATGATAGGTAAAGCTAAAAAAGCAAGTGAAATTGAAAGGATTCTTCCAGGCTGAGGTAGTGACAAAGTTAAAAAGAAGCTACATAAAATTAAAAAGAAAAGAATTGAATAAGCTGTTTTAAGACCGATTTTATTTGCAGCTAAAGGTCTATTTTTTGTCCTAACAACTCTTTGATCAATTTTTTTGTCCCAAATATCATTAACGACGCAGCCTAATCCACTTACTAGTAGTCCTCCCAGTATTATTCTTAGCAACATTAAAAATGTTGGATTAGCATCTGGGGTTAAATATAAACTCCATCCCGCAGGAATAAGTAAGATCATTCTTCCAGTCGGCTTATTCCACCTCAATAATTCAAAAAAAGTACTTAATTTAATTTGTCGATTTTTATTTTGCATATGACCTATTGTATATTTCATAACTTTAAATAATCTTACTAGGATTAAATGATTTCTATTATTTAATAATCAATGTTGGGTATATTTATTAATGGATTAAAGATATCTTCGTCTTATAAAAAGAAATGATACTGAAACAAGATTTAAGATATTCTCAAGAAAAGCAAATTTTAGTAGCTTCTATAGATATTGGAACTAACTCTACACATCTCTTGGTAGCAGAAATTAATCAAGAATTAAAATCATTTTCAATAAAATTTTCTGATAAATCAACCACTCGTCTGGGAGAAAGAGATGAGGAGGGTAATCTTACTGAAGAATCAATTCAAAGAGCATTAGTTACTCTTAAGCGATTTAAGGAATATTGTAAAAGTAATGGAGTAAAACAAATAGTAACAGCAGCAACAAGTGCAGTTAGGGAAGCTCCAAACGGTCAATATTTTATTAAAAGAGTTCTTGATGAAACTGATATTCAAATAGAAATGATAAGTGGATCTGAGGAAGCCAGATTAATTTACCTT
This sequence comes from Prochlorococcus sp. AG-418-I21, assembly GCA_003214115.1. Taxonomy (GTDB): domain Bacteria; phylum Cyanobacteriota; class Cyanobacteriia; order PCC-6307; family Cyanobiaceae; genus Prochlorococcus_A. Next base: position 45,901 of record QCMA01000002.1, on the reverse strand, counting down.
GGTGTTCTTTCTGGTATGTCTTTTGAAGATCAGTCTTTTGTAATCATAGATATTGGAGGAGGATCTACTGAATTAATTCTTGCAGATAAAAAAGATGCTATAGCTCTTACAAGTTCGAGAATTGGTGCGGTAAGACTTAAAAATGATTTTTTAAATAAAGGGTCTATAACTTCAGAAAGATCGAGTTTTTTAACAACTTTTATTAAAGGATCTTTAGAACCATCTGTTCGAAAAATAAAGAGTAGATCTAAGGGAGATAAGCCTTTATCTATGATTGCAACCAGTGGCACTGCAACCTCATTAGGAAATTTGATTTCAGATGATTTGGGAGAATCTAAACAAAAGTTGCATGGTTATAAATTTAAGAGGGGAAATTTACAAAATGTATTGGAAAAACTTATTAAATTGCCAGTTTCGGAAATCAAGAAAATACCTTCATTAAGTGAGAGAAGAGCAGAAATAATTACTCCAGGAGCATTGATATTAAACACCGCAATGGAGATGTTGAATTTTGATGAATTAATAATAAGTGAGAGGGCGCTTCGAGAGGGTTTGGTTGTGGATTGGATGCTTCGTAAAGGGATAATTAAAAATGAGTTAAATATTCAAAGCAATATTAGAAAAACAACTATAGTTCATCAGGCCAGAAAGTTTGGAGTAGATAATACAAGAGCTGAGAAAGTGATTGATATTGCCTTTCAAATCTATGATCAGACTAAAAATATCTTTCATAGCGATAATGACCCTAAAGCTAAAGAACTTCTTTGGGCAGCTTCTAATCTTTATAATTGTGGGAAATATGTGAATGTTGGTTCATATCACAAACACTCTTGGTACTTAATAAAAAATTGTGATTTGTTGGGATATTCTGAAGCAGAAACAAATATTATTGCTTCAATTGCTAGGTACCACAGAAAGACTCTACCCAAGAAAAGACATGAGTCTTGGCAAAATTTAATATCCAAGGAAGATAAAACATTAGTTCTTGAAATGTCATTAATCCTGAGACTAGCAGCAGCTCTTGATCAAAGACCTGACAAGGTGATCTCCTCAGTTCAAATAAAATTGCAGGAAAATAATCTTACATTTCAACTTTTACCTTTAGATAGAAACCATGATCTTCTTCTTGAAAAATGGAACTTAGGATTATGCCGTAATGTAATAAAAGAACTAAAGAATTTGGAATTAAAAGTTATTTAGTTTTTTTTATAAGTTCTTGTTTTGGAGTTTGATTCTGAGAAGAATCTGAAAATAAATTGAAAATTAAGGACGAGGCGATTAGTCCGAGAAAGCCTGAAATTAAAATAAGTATTAGGAATCCTAGTGGATTAAAATTCCTAGATTGCCTAGATTTATAATTTTTTCTGGAAACTTCTTCAACTATTTCTTCAATTTTCACTTCTTTCCTCTCTGTCTTGAATTCATTCATTAAAAATGCTGTATCAAGTTTTAGCTTCTGTGAAATCCGTCTAATCATTGCTTTGATAAATACTTTTTCAGGTAGTTTTTCTTCATTACCTTCCTCTATGGCTTCAAGTTGATGAGCTCCAATTTTTAAATCAGAAGCCAATTCTTCAATTGATTGATTTTTACTTAACCTAGCCTCTTTAATGAAATTTCCGATTCTCTTTAAAGAGGAATCTCCTCCTTTATTGTTGATTCCCGAAACAGATTTTATTTCTTTCAAAGCAAATAAATTTTTACCAATTATAGTAATTAATTTTTTTCTATCAACTTTTAGATTATTTATTCCTAAAGAGATGCTTATAAGATGGATTATAAAGATTAGATCTTTTTTGAGAATTACTAATTGCTGGACTAATTATGTAAATGGTTGTTCTAATTAGTTTTTTCTCAATAGAAAATTTTTCCATATCTTTTAATTCTATTAATGATGTCCAACCATCATCCCAAGATACTCTAAATCCAACAATCACTTTAGTCTCTGGAGGGTAAAACTCTAGTAAAGTTTCTTGAGACCTTTTCACATGCCTAGCACTTAGGTATAGACATATAGAGCAATTATGTTTCGCAAGATCTTTCAGAGATTCTTTTTCGGGCATCCCTGTTCGACCTCCTGCTCTAGTTAAAATTATTGTTTGCGTTACATCAGGGATTGTTAACTCAGCTTCATGATATGCTGCAGCAACTTGAAAAGCACTTACTCCAGGAACAACCTCGATTTCAATTTTTTCGTTTTTTAAAATTTCGATTTGCTCTCTAATTGCTCCAAAAAGGCAAGGGTCTCCATCATGCAACCTTACAACAGTTTTCCCTGCCTTAAATTTTTCTATCATAATTGAGGTGATTTGCTCTAAGTTAAGTGAACTCGTTTTTATTTTTTCAGAACCTTTTCTAGCAGAATCTAAAATCTTTTCAGGAATTAGAGAATCAGTCCAAATAATGACATCTGCAATTTTTATCTTTTTTAATGCTCTTAAAGTTAATAGTTCTGGATCGCCTGGACCAACACCAATAAAGGATATTTTGTTATCCATTTTTTCTATTTTTCCCACTATATGTTCTCAATCTTAAAAAAAATATTCCAATTAATCCAGAAGAAAATAAAAAAATACTTATAAATTGAGCCATTCTTATACCGCCATCACAAAAAGGTGGAAGTCCACCAATGCATAGTGGGTCAGTTCTTAAACCTTCAATCCAGAATCGTCCAAAGCTATAACTTATTAAATAAAGACAGCTAATAAAGCCAGGCCTGAAAAAATCTGTTTTATTTTGTTTATTAAAGGTAATAATAAGGACGATGAAAATCAAAAGATTCCACAATGACTCATAGAGAAATGTAGGATGAAAAAATTCATAATTAAAAAATTCTAAAGGCCTATTTTGGATAGGTATAAATAATTTCCAAGGTAAATTTGTAGGAACTCCAAAGGCTTCATTATTGAAAAAATTTCCCCACCTTCCTATTGATTGTCCAAGAATAATCGAGGGTATTAATATATCTATAAAGGTTTTTAAATTAATTTTTTTCGACTTACAGAAATAGATAATAGATATTAATCCTCCAATTAGACCTCCATGGATTGCTATGCCTCCTTCCCAAACTGCAAGAAAAGAAGGTATTTGAATGATGTTATTGAATAGTTCAAAAGAAGTAAAAAAGTTCTCTCCGCTGTATTGCCTCCACTCAAAAATTACGTAATAAGCTCTAGCTCCAATTATTGAAGAGATTATTAATGAAGGAAGTATTTCACTAATGTACTCAGGGTTAATATTTCTTGCCTTTGCTAGTTTTTTAGAGACAAATAGGCCTATTAAAACTGAAACCGAAATAAGAAGTCCGTACCATCTAATAGTTATAAATCCTAAATTTAAAAAAGTTTCTCCTGGAGATTGTATAAAAGCTTGAAGTATAAGCATTTAGAGAAAGTTAGATACCCTCTGCTGCTTGCACTTTTTCTACTTGTTTTTTCTTTAATACTAAAAGTATTTGTGTTAAGCCTACACCAATGAAGAATGCAATCAATCCAATAACTCTATAAGGGCTCTGAAGTACAACCTCAGCATCTAATTGCCCAAAGCCACCAACGTTGGGATCATTAGTAAGAGGGTCACCTACATTAATTTTATCTTGTGCTTTTACGATAAGTTGAGGACCAAGAGGTACTGCTTCAGTAGTTATTTCACCATTATCGTTTTCTATATTGACTTGATAGCTACCATCTTCAATTGTATCTATTGAATTTATAGTTCCTGCAGTGGAAGAGGTGAATACTACATTATTGCTCTTATCTCCAGTTGGATATACCTGACCTCTACCTCTATTGCCTCCAATATGTAACGAGTATTTCCCATAGTGATATTCTTTATTAGTGGATGGGTCAGGGGAAAGTACTGGGAAAACGATTTCTTTATTGGTATCGCCAGGCAAAGGTCCGACGATAATTATATTATCTTTCTCTTCACTGTAGTTAGTGAAATAAACCCCTTCTGTCTCCTCTTTTATTTCTTCGGTCCATCTTTCTTGTGGAGCAAGTTTAAAGCCATCAGGCAGCATTACAACTGCACCAACTTGTAATGGGACTTCCGAACCATCAGCCCCTATCTCTTTTAAATCATTTTTGTAGGGTATTTTGACTACAGCTTTGAAAACACTGTCTGCTCCAACAGATTGTGGAACCTCTGCAATTGTAGGCATCTGAGCTAGATGACAATTTGCACAGACTATCTTACCTGTGGCTTCTCTTGGGGATTCGTAGTTTTGCTGAGCCCAAAATGGATAAGCAAAAGTGATTTTTGGATAAAATAGAATGCTTGAAATGAAAAGCAGAGTACAGATAAATAAACTTGTTTTTTTCATGATTTGATTTTTAAGACCTTTCATTTTTTTTATGCCCACCATGGATTTTCATTAGTTCTAAAGTCAGTTTCTGACCATTGTTTGACGAGTACAGCATCATCTTCAATATCGACATGCGCTAGAGCTAAAGATAAAGGCGCAGGCCCTCTTACTACCTTCCCGTTAGTATCGTACTGACTGCCATGACAAGGACATATGAATTTATTAGCACCACTATCCCATGGGACAACACAACCTAAATGAGTACAAATTGCATTTAAACCAAATTCTCCTATTTCCCCACCCTCATTAACTATTAAATAAGTTGGATCTCCCTTTAGACCCTGAACTAGACTTCTGTCTCCTGCTTGATGGGTAGCTAACCAACCTGTCTTAGTTATTGGATTCCCTAATTCATCTTTAGCAGAGGTTCCACCTCCACCACCGCCTGCTCTTAAAGGCATGAAATAATTAGCTACAGGGTAAAGGGCTCCTAAAGCTACACCAGTTGCAGTACCAAATGTAAGAAGATTCATAAATTGCCTTCGACCCATAGAAGGGACATCATTGGAACTTAATTGAGTCATTCGCTACTTGGTTCAGTTATTTATTAGTTATTATGGATCAAATTGTTCAATTTCTGTTGCAAATAGATAGGACTTTTAATAATTTAAAGTAAAAGTTTAGGAAGTCTTAATTAATTGATTTAAATGAACCCATTGCTAGTAGATGAAGTTATACATTATTTGATTCACCGCTGGGGCAGAAAATATGATTTTAGACTCTTTAGAAGAGGAAAGTTTGTGTATTTTCAAATGATGTGGGGATTTCTTGGACAGGAATCATTCCCTTTAAGTGAAGATGAATATAAAGAATCGATAGCTGATAAAATCGAGATTTTAAACAGATGTGGATATTCAGAAGAAGTAAGGGAATGGCTAAAGAAAGTTAATGCTAAGCCAAGGTTAGGTAGAGCTGTCAGCTTGCAATTAGATCTTAATGAGAAGATGAAAGAGTTTTTGACTTAAGATTTTCTGATAAGTAAGTTAATCCAGTACCCACAAAAAATAAAAAAACAATCGATATAGATAGCAATGACATAGTCAATGGGTCAGTTGAAGGGGTAATAACTGCAGATAATATTGCAGAGGATATTACAACTATCTTCCAATTCGAAATCATTTTTTCTGTTGTGATTATTCCAAGAGAACCAAGAATAAATTGTAATACTGGCAATTGAAAAGCTATTGCAGTGCTAGACATTAATAAGAGAACAAAATCAAAATATCTTTCTATAGACCAAGTTGGTTCAACAATATCAGCACCGAAACTAATGAAGAAATTTATTGCTGCAGGGACTAATATCCACCATGAAAAAATTAATCCTAAAAAAAATAGAAGACCTGAACCAAAAACTGCAGGCAAGATAAGACTTTTTTCTTGTTTTGTTAAACCAGGCGAAATGAATAATATTATTTGATAAAAAATATAAGGCATAGAAACTATCAATCCGCTGTAACCTGCAACTTTAATAGCGACAAATAAAAACTCTCCTGGAGCAAGTTGTAGTAAGTGAATATCACCAGCTGGAATTTCTAAAAAAGATATTAATGGCTTTATGATGAGAAAACTAAAGAATATTGAAATAAGTATTGAGTAAATTGAGTTTAGTATCCTTTGACGAAGCTCCTCTAAATGATCACTAAAAGTCATCGAATCTGATAATTTTTTTTCACTTTGACCTGTACCTCTCATTATTATTGGATAAAAATTGTGTAAGAAAAAGGTTTAAAATTACTATTGTCAAAGTCCAATTTATTTTTCGATAAACTTAATTATTTGCTTAATTTAGGATTTGTTGGATCTGGTAATAAGAAAGGAGGGGCATCATTTAAAGATGATTCACCATAAGTTTCATATTCTCTATATCCACCCATTTTCCCATTTGTTTTCATTAAAGCGCTTACAAAGGCAAGTAGTAAGAAAACAGTAGGAGCTCCAATTATTAATGCAGCACCAAATAGATATCCAACAATAAATTCTGGAAAACTATGATTTCCTAAAAATTCATGAGTGCCTAAAAGAAAATCAAACATTTAGATTAAAAATTTTTTTTTCATTATAAACTAAATTATTGTTTTAAGATTTTTTTTAATGTAATCTTCTCCTCTTGTAGGATTTCCCCAAATAATTTCTCCATTTTTAAAGGAAACGCAACCTTGCCCTCCGTTTTTGATTTTTTGCAAATCTTTAATCTTTACTAAATTAATTGGAACTTTAATGTTTCTTTTTGCCTTACTAAATAAAGCAGCTAAATCTGCAGCTATTTGAAGATCTTGTTCAGATGCTACTTGAGATGAAGACTTCAAAACTACATGACTGCCCGGTGACTCCTGTGCATGAAACCATAAATCGCCTTTTTTTGAGAACTTAAAGCTAATTAAATCATTTTGCCTCATATTTCTCCCTACCTGAAGCTTTAATCCTGTGGGAGTGTCAACTTGAATTGGTGAAGACTCTATCTCATATGTACTTTTCTGATCTTCTCTGTGCTTCTTGATATTGATATTAAACTCGTTACAAATTTCTTCCATAATTTCTTCTAATAGTTTGATTCTCATAGAAAGTTTTTCATGATTTAAAGAATTTAAATTTTCTAGAAGCGTAGTGAATTCGTCTAATCTCTCTATATTTGTTTTGTAAATACTTAATCTTTCTTTTATTAATTCTCTAGATCTCTTAAGTTTTTTTGATTTTTTATATAGTTTTTGTCCCTTTATAATGTCTTGTTTTTTAATTGCATGTGAAGAGAATATAATATCAGCTTTTTCTTTATATATTTCGTAGTTTTCTGATTTTGTCAGAAGATCATATTGAATATTTAAATTCTTTTTCTCAGTATTGGTTTGTTTAAAAATTATCCCTTCAATTTTCTTTTCCAATAATTCAAGTTTTTTTTGTTTCAGATGATAATCATAATAATTCTCTAAACCAAGGCATAAATCTATTTTATTTTCGCAATTAATTTCCTCATCAAAAAACCAAACGCAATAAAAATCTTTGTTGAATATAGAAAAGTTAAAGTTATTGTTTTTAAACCTGTATATCCAAATCTTCCAATTTTTAAATATCTCTTTTAAGTCTGAGTTGCTAATGAAATCAATATTTTTTTCCATTATTTCTGAATTAACAGTTGCGCTAACAACCTCTAATTGTTTTGTAAGGATAGGGCTTACTCCTTGATAGGTATTTATTAAACAGTATTTCAAAGACTCAGGTACTATTGAAATTGAGTCTTTCCATGATTGAAAAGACTCATCTTCTCTAGGTTGTTTTTTGAGATTGACAGGAGGGCCAGAATAAATTGATCCTGTTGAAATTGTTCTAAAACTAGATTGACTTGATTTAATTTGTTTACCAACGGCAATTATTTTATGTTTATTATCCAGATAAAAAATATTACTATGTTTTCCCATTAATTCAAAAATTAAATACTTATTAATTTCATCTCCAGGTTTTTTCGCAAAACTAAATTTTATAACTCTCTCGAAATCATCTTGATCAATCGAGATTAAAGCCATATACTTTAATCCGTATCTTATTTGTTTGGAAAGTGTGCTTTCTCTCCCAATCTTTTCTGGCTTATTTATCTTTAGTATTCTTGGAGAGTCTCCATTCCATGAAACTTCTAACCATGTTTGAGAATCAACTCCTCTGAAACATAATTGAATTGTATTGGGCTCTGGTTGTTGGGCAGTCTCAAACTTTGCAGGTAAGATGTTCTTTATCAAATAATGCAAGACAGATTTAATAGATGTAATATCCATTATCTGTGGAACACCTTTTTGCATTATTCCTTATTTAATTCACAAGATGTCTATTTTACTGTAAAAAATTTAATATGAAAAATCAAAAAAAACTTATTATCCTTACTGGACCCAGCGGGGTAGGTAAAGGAACAGTTGTTAAAGAAATATTAGGTAAAGAAAAAAATTTTTGGCTTTCAATATCTGCAACTACTAGAGAACCTAGAGAGGGAGAAAAGGACGGAGAAAATTATTATTTCTTAAACCAAGAAAAGTTTAAAGAAATGATTGAACAAAACCTTTTTCTTGAATGGGCTCAATTTGCTGGAAACTACTATGGAACCCCTTTGTCTTCTGTTAATGAGAAAATAAAAAAAGGATTTACGGTACTACTTGAAATTGAAGTAGAGGGTGCAAGGCAAATAAAAAATAAGTTTCCTAATTCACAATCAATATTTTTACTTCCTCCGGATAAAGAAGAGTTAGAGAGAAGAATAAGAAATAGAGGTACAGAAAAAGAAGAGGCAATTAAAAAAAGACTCTCAAGGGCTAATTATGAGATTTCAGTATCAAATGAATTTGATTTTTCATTAACAAATCACAATGTTTATGAAACAGCAAAAAAAATAATCAAGTTAATAAAAACTTGATTATTTTTTATTTATCAACTCATTGGATGGAACAATAAATCTGGGAAAAACCTATTAAATTCAATAATTATTCCAGCTGTAAGGCTTAGCCAAATTGCTGCTACCACTGGAGCAGATCTGACAAATTTTGTGTTTAGAATTTTGAACATTTTTTTATGAAAGTTTTTTAAGGATGTTTAGCGAGGACCATTAAGTGTAATATTGTTATCTTTCTCTCTTAAATCTCCATTTCTACCTTGTTTATTAGCAAGAAGAGGCCATTGGGCTCCTTTTACAAGACATTTTCTGGCTAAGTCTAAGTCAATAATGATCTCAAGATCTGCTGGATTCTTAGTCTTTTTTGATTCAATGAGATACTCTCTTCCTGACCAACCTATAATTCCAGCAATGTAAATGAACAATACTCCTGGGATAAGTAAATCTCCTTCATGCCCTCTATTTAGAAGGGCCCCCCATGGCTCAAGAGGAGGTCCAATTATTAAATGAGGAAGACCATCATCTCCGCATGATGCTTTTCCATATCTTTCAAATCTTGCTATGTCTTTTTGAGTAGTTGCAGAATTTGCTCTTTCAATGAATTTAGGATTTTCAGAGCATTTTGTGAGGGCTGAAGCAGTATATTCTGTGCTAGCTCTGTCTGCGTTTAAGGCAGGCCCATTTGCAGCTAAAGCAATTGGAGTAATTCCTAAGAACAGAAAAACTGAGGTTATGATTGAAAAAAAGAATTTCATAAGTTGCAATCTTAAATTCCTTATAGTGTGTTAAGTAAGAAATTAATATTAAAATAGAACAAGTTGAATCAAAAATGCATAAAGTTTTAGCTATTGAAACAAGTTGTGATGAGACATCTGTCTCAATAGTTTCCAATGTTGGGGATACTTTCAGAATACATTCAAATATAATTGCCTCCCAAATTGAAGATCATTCAAAATGGGGAGGAGTTGTGCCTGAACTTGCAGCTAGAAAGCATTTAGAGTTATTACCTTTTGTTTTAGATAAGGCTTTAGAAGAATCAAAAATCAAAATTAAGGAAGTCGATTATATTGCATCAACTGTTGCTCCTGGATTAGTTGGTTGTTTACGAGTTGGCTCTATAACTGCAAGATCACTTTGCATGTTATATGCAAAACCATTTTTGGGAATTCATCATTTGGAGGGGCATTTATCTTCAATTCTATTTTCAGAAAACTATCCAAAGAAATCTTTTCTTACATTACTTGTTAGCGGCGGACATACTGAATTGATTAAGGTTGATGATAGAAGGGGTATGGAAAGACTAGGGAAAAGTTTTGATGATGCTGCTGGAGAAGCCTTTGACAAAGTTGGCAGACTATTAGGTCTTAGTTATCCAGGAGGACCGGCAATTGAAAAGATTGCTAAAAATGGGGACCCAATGAAATTTAATTTACCAAAATGTAGGATTTCTGATAAAAAAGGTGGATTTCTTAAATATGATTTCTCTTTTAGTGGTCTTAAAACCGCCGTATTAAGATTAGTTGAGAGAATAAATTTGGATGGGAAGACCGTTCCAATTCCAGATATTGCTGCAAGTTTTGAAAGAGTAGTAGCAGAGGTTTTGGTAGAGAGAACAATAAAATGCGCAGAAGATCATTGCTTGGATAATGTTGTTGTAGTTGGGGGAGTGGCTGCTAACAATACATTAAGAAAAATGATGATTAGTGAAGCTAGTAAAAAATCTATTAAAGTTTATTTAGCTCCCCTTAATCTTTGTACAGATAATGCGGCAATGATTGGAGCGGCGGCGTTGTTCAGGCTCAAATTTAAGGATCATTTAAGTTCCCTTAAATTAGGTGTCGCAGGAAGACTTTCAATTGAACAAGCAAATACTCTTTATGAAGAAAACCCTCCTTTCTAATTTTAATGAACAAACAACCTAAAATAGAGATTAAAGAGACAAAAAACTTTGTTGATAAAAAGGAACTGAATTTGTGGAAAAGAGGTTTTACCCCACAAGCTGAAATATGGAATGGAAGGATGGCGACTGTTGGTATAGGAATTATTTTTATAATTATTGCTTTAATAAGCCAGTTTTCTTAATAGAAATAAAATTAATTTTCTTATAAAGTAGTTTTAAGGATTAAAAAAAAATTACACTTGTTAAACCGATTAATTAAATTAAAAAGTATTGTATTTATTGGACTTGAGATAAGATTATTGATTTAATCAAAATAATGAATATTTTTATTATTTATAATTTTACATGACGCCTGAAAGGCTAGGATTACTTTGGGGGATAACTGTATTTGCAGGTGCTTGCGCTCGATTATTTTCTTCTTTTACAGGTTTCCCAAGTGTTGTTATTTTATTGCTTTCTGGATTATTCATTGGAAGGTCAGGATTAGGACTTGTTGAGCCTTTAGATCTCGGGCAAGGGCTTGAAACTATTGTGGGGCTTTTAGTATGTTTGGTTCTTTTTGAAGGGGGATTAAATTTAAAATTGCCTGAGGGGAATATAAGAAATACTGTTTTGAAGATTTCATTGGTAAGACTTTTTATTTCATTATCAGCTGGAATTTTTATTGCTCATTGGCTGGCTGGCCTCTCATGGCAAGTCGCAGGAATATATAGTGCCATAGTTTTAGCTACTGGACCAACAGTTGTCTCTCCATTAGTGGAACAAATAAAATTAACTTCCCCACTCTCGGAAGTTTTAAAAGCTGAGGGGTTGTTGCTTGAACCAATTGGTGCAGTACTAGCATTACTGCTTTTAGAACTGACTTTAGGGGATCTTCGTGGGATTAACGATGTATTTATAGCATTAATGCAAAGATTAGGGGGAGGAGTTTTAATCGGATTAAGTGCAGGATGGTTACTATCAGAAATTTTAAAAAAAATAAAAAATGAAGCCTCATTTGGTATAGAGCTTCAAGTTACCCTTGGATTTATTTTTCTTGTGTATGGAATTTGCGAATATTTTTTACCAGAATCAGGCTTGCCTGCTTCAGTCGCGGCAGGTTTTATTGTAGGTAAAAGAGAAGTTATAGATAAGGAGAGATTGGATAATCTAATAGGTGAATTAGCTCAATTAGCAATAACAGTTCTTTTCCCTCTTTTGGCCGCAGACGTTTCTTGGGGTGAATTAAGTCCGCTAGGCTGGGGAGGGGTTGTTTGTGTTTTTATGTTGATGGTAATTGTTCGCCCTATTTCTATCTGGATAGCAACTATGGGGAGAGACTTGAACGTAAAAGAAAAAATATTTTTAGCCTGGTTAGCCCCAAGAGGTATTGTTACTGCAGCTGTGGCTTCTCTTTTTTCTATCAGATTAGAGCAGGCTGGTATCCTTGGGGCTGGCCGTCTACAAGGTTTAGTTTTTCTAACTATTTTGATGACAGTAGGAATACAAGGACTTTCAGCTAAACCTTTGGTAAATAGACTTGAATTAGGCCAAAAAAATAATTTTGATTGATTAAAAACATCTCTCAATTCGAGTCCTATCAGTTTTACTCTCCGAGAAAAGCTCCCAACTTTGAATTAAATCTGGCCCACTTAGAGATCCAAAAAAGGCTACTCTTAATGATTTCATTAAAATCCCTTTTTTAATATTATGCTTTTTTGAGATTTCGTTTATTAATTCTTTGGCTTTCTCTTTATTTAGTTTTATAGTCTTTTGCTCAATTAAATAGCTTAAGATTAGTTTTAGAGATAATTTGCAATCCTCCTTTTCCAGAAAATCTTGACCTTCTTTTTGAATTATAGGTATTAAGAAAAATGGTTTTGATTGATCAATTGCATCTTTTAAAAGAGTCATAGAGTCTCGAAGCAAAATTGCTAATTTATTAGCCCATTCTTGAGATGGCGGCTCCCAACCATTATCTTCCCAGTATTTTCTCATAATCTCACTTAACTTTATTGATTCTATATTTTTTATATATTGAGAATTAATCCAGTTGAGTTTTTCCCAATTGAATTTGGCTCCAGCTTTATTTATTTCTGATAAGTCAAAAATTTCAGATATCTCTTCAAGTGAAAGTATTTCTCTGTCGGCAGATTTTGGAGACCAACCTAAAAAGGCCATATAGTTTGATAGGGCCTCAGGTAAATATCCCATTTCTCTAAATTCGTCGATTGAAGTAACGCAATCTCTCTTAGATAACTTTTTCCCTTCGCTATTTAGTATTAATGGTGTATGCGAAAAAGTTGGCAAATTAAAATTTAATGCTTCATAGATCAATATTTGTTTTGCAGTGTTCGAGATATGGTCTTCACCCCTTACAACGTGAGTAATATTCATGAAATTATCATCAACTACAACAGCAAGATTATACAAAGGATCACCAATCTCATATCCCTTAGCTCTTCTTGATAAAACTAAATCACCACCCAAATCCTTCCCTTGCCATTTGATTTCACCTCTTATCTGATCTACCCATTTAATTTCAATTTTTTCATCAATCTTAAATCTTATTACTGAAGTCCGCCCTTGGGATATGAATGTTTCTATTTCTTCTTTTGAAAGACTTCTGTGTCTATTATCGTGCTTTGGAGGTAATCCTTTCTTTTTTTGTTCTTCTCTTAATTCAGATATTTCATCTTCTGATGTAAAGCACCTATATGCAGCTCCACATTCTAATAGTTTTTTGATATAACTTTTGTGAATCGAAATTCGGTCACTTTGCTTTATAGGTTCTTCATCCCATTTAAGTCCAAGCCATTTCAAGCCCTCTAATATATTTTTTGTATATTCAGATTTAGATCGAAGAAAATCTGTATCTTCTATTCTGATAAGAAATTTTCCACCTATTTTTTGTGCATACAACCAGTTGAATAGTGCTGTTCGGGCTGTCCCAATATGAAATAAACCCGTTGGACTCGGGGCTAGTCTTAAACGTTTTTCCAAATTTCTTTTAGAAAAAACGGGACCGACGGGATTCGAACCCGCAACTTCCGCCGTGACAGGGCGGTGCTCTAACCAGTTGAACTACGGTCCCAGAGTTTTGTTCTAAATTTATTTAGAACTTCATTCTTAAAATTATCAGATCATAATACTTAATTTATGGGGTTGTAATAAAAAAAATTTATTAATTTGAGGATTTACAGAAATAATTAGTTTTTCAACTGTCTTAGTATAAACAACTATTTATTTTTGAGGTCTAAAACCAGCAGGTTCTATCAACCTAACTTGATTGCCTCTTGCAGTAAATTCTCTGCCTTGGTCACTTTGTACTACAACTCTCCCACCAGACTTGACTCTGATAACTCTTGCACGAACCCATCCTAAAGCTGCTGATTCGAGGACTTTAACTACGTCCCCAGGTTGAAGATCTAACTCCATCTTATGAAAAAATGATTTACATAATGTTGATCAAACGCGTCGTGGAGGACTTGAACCCCCGACATCAGGTTTTGGAGACCTGCGTTCTACCAACTGAACTAACGACGCATTTAAATGATTATAAGCGTCTTTGTGACCAATAAGTTGATTAATTTACAACTTTATCGATCAAAGCGTTGTTTTACGCGAGTAGCTTTTCCTACTCTATCTCTCAGATAGAATAACTTAGCTCTTCTTACTTTACCTCTACGTTCAACTTTTAGAGAAGCAACCTGTGGACTATGTAGCATAAATACTCTTTCAACACCTATACCCTGAAAAATTCTTCTAACTGTAATGGTCTGGTTAATACCTCCATGCCTTTTAGCTATAACAACGCCTTCATAAGGTTGGACTCTTTCTTTATTACCTTCTGTAATTTTTACTCCAACTTTAACAGTGTCCCCAACATATATTTCAGGTAATTCTTTTTTTAATTGTTCATTCTCAAATTCCTTAATAAGATTGGATTCGCTTAAGGTTTGCGTAGTTTCAGAAACCATGTTTTGTTCTTTTTGTTCAACTGCCACATCAACTGATGCGTCAGCTTTAATACCGGTTTCTAATTCCTTCTCTTGTTTCTCTTTAGCCATTTTGGTCTTTATTGTCCTACAAGTTCTATATCTTAACCTTTTGACTCGCCTTTAGTAACCTTTTTGGTAAATGAAATTGTTTTTGAAAACATTTGGAATCCTGTAACGAGCATCCATAAAACTCCAAGGGAATTTAATATTACGTATATAAGTTCTCCATTATCTCCAAGCCATTCGCCCTCATGGAGAGACATTAACCAATGAACTTGTTCTCTAGAGTAACCTAGTAAATCTTTTGAAACCCTATAAAGAAGACCAGTAATTGAAGATATAAATAATGGAAGAAAAACCCAGGGCGCCAAAGCTTTATGAAATTGCCTAGAATTGAATAAATTTTTCATTTTTGTTTCTTTCCTATTGTTATTGTTAGATTTAAGGTAGCCAAGACCATAATGGCTATTTTGAAGATATTTACCTATTTCTATTATTTATTCCGATGAGACATTTTGCAGATCTTTTGTTAAATAAAAATAATTCCAAAACTAATGATCAAGTTCCTTTTATTCAGAGGAGAAGAGGAATCGAAATAAAATCTTCACGGGAAATAAATTTGATGAAAAAATCTAGCAGGATTGTAGCAACTGTTTTGAGGGAAATTAATGATTTAATTAAACCTGGAATGAGTACAAAGGATTTAGATGATTTCGCAGAAAAGAGGATAAAAAGTTTTGGAGCTGTTCCAAGTTTTAAGGGCTACCATGGATTTCCTTCTAGTATTTGTTCTAGTATTAATAATGAGGTTGTCCACGGGATTCCAAGTAAAAATAAAATAATAAAAAATGGTGACTTGGTTAAAATTGATACAGGGGCATATTTAGATGGTTTCCATGGAGATAGTTGTATATCAATTTGTGTAGGAGAAGTTAGTCCAAAGGCTCAAAAACTTAGTGATGTAGCTTATAAAGCTTTGTATGCTGGGCTTTCGAAAATCAAGGCAGGTAATACACTTCTAGATGTGGCTGGGGAAATCGAAGATATTGTTTTAAAAAATGGCTTCAGTGTTGTAGAAGACTACACAGGTCATGGAGTTGGAAGAAATCTACATGAAGAACCATCGGTATTTAATTTTCGGACCAAAGAATTGCCCAACGTCGTTCTTCGTGAAGGAATGACATTGGCGGTGGAACCTATTGTGAATGAAGGGACTAAATTTTGCAAAACACTAAATGATAGATGGACCGTAATAACAAAAGATGGAAAACTATCGGCACAATGGGAGCATACAATAGTTGTTTTAAATGATGGTATTGAAATATTGACAGATCGAGATTTCTAGACACTAAGATTTGTACTTGTAGATAATTTTGCAATACAAAAAATTAAAAAATTCTTTCAATGGGAAAAGTAAATAGGTTAAAGGGTTTGGACTAATTATTACTAAATAATTTTTTGAATTGGCTAAATCATAAATTTTTTTAGAAACAAATTTAGGATTCATTATTCCGAGAGGATTTAGTTCTGATTTAAAAGGCCCTAAGATGATTTTTTTAATTATTAATTTTTTCTTTGTATTTTTGTCCAGAAGATTTTTTTTGAAAGAAACTAATTGACCAATAAGGGATTTACTAATCTCATATGACGGATTTAGGGCGGGTAATATTTCTGCTTCAGATGTGTTTATCCAAATCTCTTTTTTTATTAGTGAATCATTGGTTAGAGCGATATCTTCAAATAAATTTAAAAATTTGAATTTGCTTAATGCATTTATTTCTATTGAGTTTTCATAATTGGAATTTTCTCTGCTCAAATCATAAATACCATGGTTCAAAATTAAAATGTCTATCTTTTCTAATTGTTTTTTTAATGATGACTCTTTCCCACATTCCCATTTAATCCATTCATTTGGAGATTCAAGATTTATTTCATAATTAGTTTTACTATGAGTAAATCCAATCACTCTGTATCCTTTTTGACGAAACAACTTTGTTAATTCTTTCCCAAGTGCACCTGAAGCTCCAGTAATCCCTACAGTCTTTTCGTTTTTGGCTGAATTCATCATTTTGCTCAATTTTTAAGAGATACCAAAGAATTAAGATAAATTTATCAAAAAAGATTATTTATTTTTTTTATTTGATTAAAACTCATAAATAAATATTTGTTTAGTTCTGAAAAAAATATTATCTTAAACCTATTGATAAATTATTTTACTAATTATGAGCGATATATTATTAATTGGTTCATGTGAGCCATTTAGTGGTAAGTCTGCAATGGTTCTTGGGATAGCAAAAAAACTTTTACAGAAGAAAAAAAAAGTACGCATAGGAAAACCGTTAGCAACATGTATTGAACTTACTAACCTTCCTTCAATGTCTTATGAAGGATTAATAGATGATGATGTTAAGTTTATTGGATCTACATTAAATATAGAAGAGGAGAATTTAATTTCTTCAGTAGGATTATTGGATAATATATCTGCAGAAAAAAGAATCTTTAATAAAGACTTACTCCCTGGAAAAGGTTTTGATCAGATTAAAGGATTAGTTAATGATGATTTTGAAGGTCTGAACATTTTAGAGGCAGCTGGAAGTCTTCATGAAGGTATGATTTATGGCTTAAGTCTCCCACAACTAGCTAAGGATTTAAATGCGAAAGTTTTAATTGTGAATTTATGGGAAGATTGTAAAAGTGTGGATGCATTACTTGATGCGAAAAAACAATTAGGTGATAAATTGTCTGGAGTTGTATTGAATGGAGTTTTGCCTCAAGAAGTCGAAACAGTTAAAAATGAAATAATACCCTCTCTTAAAGATCTGGATATTGAAGTGTTTGGGGTGATGCCTAAATCACCACTTCTTCGGAGTGTCACCGTTGATGAGCTTGTAAGAAGACTAAATGCCCAAGTAATCTGTTGCCATGAAAAAAATCAATTACTTGTTGAAACCTTAAGTATTGGTGCAATGGGGGTGAATTCTGCAATGGAATTTTTCAGAAGAAGAAGAAATATGGCTGTAGTTACTGGAGCTGAAAGAACTGATATCCAACTTGCTGCTTTGGAGGCTTCGACTCAATGCCTAATTTTGACTGGTTTAGGAGACCCTTTGTCACAATTGATTCATAGAGCGGAGGAATTGGAGGTGCCAATTTTAAAGGTGGAATTAGATACTCTTTCCACCGTAGAAATTATTGAACAAGCTTTTGGTCATGTCAGAATACATGAATCAATTAAAGCTTCTTATGCTATTCAATTAGTTCAAGAGCATGTAAATCTAAAAAGAATTCTCGAAAAGATAGATTTTCCCTGCAATTTTTCAGATAAATGCTAATTTCAAATATAGGAACTTTTTTATTTTGAGTCGCTCTTTAGATCTACCAGCAACTGAAGGCGTTGATGCCTTAGCTCAAGAACTTGCAAAACTCCAAGATAATGGGAAAAGGAGAATTGCTTTTTTAGGTAGTAGACACGTACCGGTGGTCGATATCCACTTAATTGAGTTGATAGCAAGGTCTTTAGCAGAGGAAGGACATAATATCCTTACTTCTGGATCTCAAGGTGTAAATGCAGCTGTTATTCGAGCTGTCTTAGATATTAATCCATCATTATTAACTGTTTTATTACCACAAAGTCTTGATAGACAAATACCCGAAATAAAGGATCAACTTGAAAGGGTTATGCATTTGGTTGAAAAAAGTGAAAATGATGAATTACCTTTGCCACTTGCAAGTAGTCTTTGCAATCAAGAAATTATTACTAGGTGTGATCAATTAATATGCTTTGCTTTTCACGATAGTGAAACCTTGTTAAATAGTTGTAGGTGCGCTGAAGAAATGGGGAAAGTGGTTAGTTTGTTATTTTTCGATTAAATTAGTCCATTCCCCTTTATTTAAAGATAATTTATGCTAATAATATTTAGCGTTTAATAATTTACTATGGCAGAAAGTTTTTCATTTGATGTAGTTTCTGATTTTGATAGACAAGAATTGGTCAATACTTTGGATCAAGTAAAAAGGGAAATTTCTCAGCGTTATGATCTAAAGGGCACAGACACCTCAGTTGAATTAGATAAAGAAAATATTTTTATAATTACTAATAGTGAACTAACCTTAAATGCTGTAAATGACATAATTAGACAAAAGGCGATAAAAAGAAACTTATCTCTAAAAATATTTGACTACGGCGAAATTGAAATGGTTAGCGGTAATAGAATTAAACAAACAATTTTATTAAAACAAGGAATTAAACAAGAAATTGCAAAAAAAATCAGTAAAAATATCAGAGATCAAATAAAAAAAATTAATGTCAGTATCAATGGAGAGACCCTCAGAGTAGCTAGTAAGAGCAAAAATGATCTTCAATTAGCAATTAAACTTGTTAGTGAGTTGGAAGAGTCTTTGAACATTCCTCTAAAAGCTAATAACTTTAGATAAGATCTTTAGAGAGATTATTTTAAAATATGGCAGATTATTCAGAATCTCTCATTAAATCACTTATTGAAAAAGTAAAAGAATATCCTCGTTTTTCAAAAGAAGAAATAGAGAAATTTTGTTGGATGGCGGTGCATGAGTATAAGCATGGTGTTTTACCCTCTGAATATGACATAAGGGAGATAGATGAAGATCTTTATTTAGAACTTTTGCAAGAATTTAAATCAAATATCTACTAAAAATATCTGTATTTAAATTCACAATTATTAAAAAAACATTTTAATTAAATGTCTTATTAATGCACTAATTAGTCTATTTAAATATGATTAATTAAAAGATAAAATTTAATGTCAACATCCTTTAAAAATGTCACACCAACAGGTCCTGGTGGGACTGCAACATTATTGATTGTGTTATCTTTTACTGGCTTTCTTTTGCTCACACAATCTCTATTTGTTGTACCTTCTGGACAAGTTGCAGTTGTCACAACACTTGGGAAAGTAAGTGGCCCCTCTAGGAGAGCTGGTTTAAACTTTAAACTTCCATTTATTCAGTCTGTATATCCATTTGATATAAAAACTCAAGTTCAACCCGAAAAATTTGAAACTTTAACTAAAGATCTTCAAGTTATAAGAGCTACAGCTACTGTTAAGTATTCAGTGAAACCTAACGAAGCAGGAAGGATTTTCGCAACAATTGCAAGCAGAAATAGCGATGTTTATCAGAAAATTGTTCAGCCATCTTTGCTAAAAGCACTAAAATCAGTCTTTTCTCAATATGAGCTAGAAACAATTGCTACTGAATTCGCAGTAATTTCTGAGAAAGTTGGCGATACCGTTGCAAAAGAACTAAATTCATTCGATTATGTAGATGTTAAAAGTTTAGATCTTACCGGATTAGAGATCGCTGAAGAATACAGAGCTGCTATTGAACAAAAGCAAATAGCTGGTCAGCAATTACTAAGAGCAAAGACAGAAGTTGAAATTGCAGAACAAGAAGCACTTAGATATGAGACATTAAATAGAAGTCTCGACGATCAGGTGCTTTTCAAATTATTCCTCGACAAATGGGATGGTAGTACACAAGTTGTTCCTGGCTTACCAGGTTCAGAAGGTGGTTCTCCCCCAGTAATAGTTGGTGGTAGAAGATAATTACTTACAAGTAATTATCCCTAAAATTTTAATCATTTACTTATTATCTTTAAGATAAGAAGAGTAAATGATTATTTTTTTATTGCATTGAAAGATTGGTCAAAAGCTTCGATAGTTTTATCAATTTCTTCTTCTGTGTGAGCTAGTGATGTGAAACCAGCTTCGAATGGACTTGGTGCTAGGTAAATTCCTCGTCGAAGCATTTCTCTGTGCAACTTACCAAAAAGTTCGGCATCATTTGTTTTGGCTTCATCAAAGTTTCTCACTGGCCCATCACATAAGAAAAATCCAAACATAGCACTTATACTTCCACCATTGATAGCGATACCGTTATTTTCTGCAGACTGGATTATCCCTTCTATTAATCTAGAAGTTGTTGATTCAAGTTTATCGTAAGTACCCTCTTGTTTGAGCAGTTCAAGAGTTTTTATTCCAGCAGTCATTGCAAGAGGATTGCCGCTCAAAGTACCTGCTTGGTATACCGGTCCTGAAGGCGCTACCATTGACATGATTTCTTTCTTGCCTCCATAAGCTCCAACAGGTAGGCCTCCACCAATTACTTTCCCAAGGGTGGTTAAATCAGGAGTAACTCCAAACTTTTCCTGAGCGCCTCCATAACTTATTCTGAATCCAGTCATCACTTCGTCAAAAACTAATAATGAGCCATTCTCAGTGGTTAATTCCCTTAATCCTTCCAAGAATCCAGGTTCTGGAGTAATAAATCCTGCATTACCTACGATAGGCTCGAGTATAACCCCCGAAATTGCATCAGGATTTTCAGAAAATAATTTTTTTACCGCTTCAAGGTCATTGTAGGGTGCAGTGAGTGTGTTGGCAGTTGTTGTCCGTGGAACACCCGGAGAATCTGGTAAACCCAGAGTGGCTACACCAGATCCTGCTTTCACTAAAAACATATCCGCATGACCGTGATAGCAACCGTCAAATTTAATAACTTTATCTCTTCCAGTAAATGCTCGCATGAGCCTCAAAACAGCCATGCATGCTTCAGTTCCACTATTAACAAATCTAACCATTTCTACAGAGGGGACTGCATCTATTACCATTTCAGCAAGTTTGTTCTCTAGAACACATGGAGCACCAAAGCTTGTTCCTTTTTCGATTGCTTCCTGTAATGCCGTTGTGACTTCAGGGTGGGCATGTCCGCATATAGCTGGCCCCCAGCTTCCTATGTAGTCAATATATCTGTTCCCATCAATATCCCAAGCAAAAGGGCCTTTAACTCTATCAAAAACAATTGGCTGGCCTCCTACAGACTTAAAAGCTCTTACTGGAGAACTAACTCCACCTGGCATTAATTGCTGGGCTGCAGAGAAAATTTCTTCAGATTTTGTGTAATTTAATATGTCAGTCACAATTTAGCTAAATGATGTTTTAAGAAAAATCTTGTCATGTTCTAAATTAGAAATAAGTAAAAACTTTGTCAATCAGAATGAAATTCTACATTATGATATTTTTATTGCGATAGTTAGGATTGTAAATTATTAATTTTAAAGAAATCATGATAAAAAACAATTTTGATTTAGATAACTCTTTATTAATAAGCGTTTTCAGGCATTAAAGAAATCCAATTTTTTTTATTTATATTTCGAAGAAATTATCTTCATCCTCAAAAAAATCTACATTTATGTCGTTTAAGTTAAGATCTATCATTACTGGAGCATGATCACTAGGACGCAAATTACCCCTTGGTGAGCTGTCTATGACACAACTTTTTAGTTTTGATGACAGTTCTTTGCTGATATATATATGGTCTATTCTCCAACCTTTATTTAATTCAAATGCGTTATTACGGTAATCCCACCAACTCCAATGGCCAGTATTTTGCTCAAAAATCCTGAAAGAATCTATTAATCTTTTTTTTAATACATTATTTAGTGCATTTCTCTCTATCTCAGATGCCATTATTCCTCCTTCATATTTCTTTGGATCATGAATATCCAAGTTAAATGGAGCAACATTAAAATCACCCATGAGACAAATTAATTCTCCTTTTTTTTCCTGGTCATCCAAAAATGAAGCTAAACAATTTAACCAATTAATCTTGTATTCGAACTTACTAGATTCTAGAGAAGATCCGTTTGGTACATAAACATTTATGATTTTAATACCATTAATATCGGCAGAAATTAATCTTTTTTGATCTAAGAAAATTTCGATATTTTGATTAAAGTCGGTGCAACCGTAAAATCCTTTTTTAACATTTTCTGGCTTTATTTTAGAAATAATAGCTACACCATTGTATGATTTTTGCCCGTAAACCTCTACTGAGTATCCTAACTTTTCAAAAGGTTCAATAGGGAAACTATTATCCATCACTTTTGTTTCCTGTAAACATATAATGTCTGGATTTGTTTTATTAATCCAATCTATTATTTGTGAAAGTCTAGTTCTTACGGAGTTAACATTCCAAGTTGCTATTAACAAATTTCTAACTAATTATGTAAGATAAAACTAGCAAAGATATTTGGCGTTAAAGAATTTTGAAATTAAATAAAATGAAAAATTATTTTTGCAAAGACCTTCCTGAATCAATATGTTTAGTAATTTTTTTTATTCCCTTAATTTTTTTAAAAGGTGATTTCCTCAATGCCGAATATTTATATGAAGAATTAGAAATAGATCCCTCAACTAAAATGGAAGAAGATACTTCAGCTTTTCCAACTAATCCATTTGAACTTATGGAAATGATTAGGAGACATAATAGTATGAATGATGCTACTAATCCATCTGATGCTATTGACGATGCTTTAAAATCTTTTAATAGTTTGGAGGATAAATAAGTAATTTAATTACGAAAAATTTTCATTTAAAAATTCTAATATGTTAAAAAATCCTATCCCAAAAGTTTCTAATAAACTGCAGTATAGAGCAATCGGTATTATAAATGGCAAATTTACTCCACATGAAAATAAGCAATTGAATAGAGGATTTTTAGTTGATAATAAAGGCGAAAAAATTGAAACAGTAGTACTAGGTAAAGCTTTATCACTTTTAAAAAAACATATTGATTTAAAGAAAAGTTATTATTGGGTTGTTTATCCAAAGAATAAAAATACTCAAAATTTGCATTTACAGATTGCAGGTATATGGGATCCTTACCAACTGAATGATTTTCCAAATGATTCTACAAAAACTAACTCCTCTAAATTATTAGAAGAATTAGATTTGAAAGATAATTATTTTTCTATTAGAGGTGAATTGGTTTTTGTCAACACTAAACAAAAAGAAATAGTTATTAAGATAAGTTATGATTCAAAGTTGAAGAATTTAAAGAATAAAAATTTTAAATTAGTTATAAAAGGTGAGCTTTCTCTTGAGCTTCTTAACAGTTTTGTAAGTTTAGATATCAACAGAGATAGAAATTCTTTGCAATTAATTGGCTACGAAGTGATTGAAAAAAATTTTTCTAAAAATAACTAGAATAAAAAGTTGATCCTCACCGCAATTTTACCAGTTAGGAAATCTTTGATTTATGGATAATGTCTTAATTGAATGTTCTCCTGGTATCTCTGGAGATATGTTGTTAGGAGCTTTTTATGATTTAGGGGTGCCTAAAAAAGTTATTGAACAGCCACTTATTGATCTTGGATTAAAGGATCTATACCAACTAGAATTTAAGGAATCAAAAAGTTGTTCAATCCGAGGAGTCAAGGCAAAGGTTGAGAATATTGAACGTAGTCCTATTAAAAGAACTTGGAGAAGTATCAAGGAACTTATTTTAAATGGCCATTTAGAAGATAAATTAAAAAAAATAATATATGAAGTATTTGAATCTTTAGCAATTGCGGAAGGAAAAGTTCATGGCATTAAATCTGATGAAGTTCATTTTCATGAAATTGGCGCTATAGATTCATTGGTGGATATTATTGGAGTATGTGCTGCATTGAATTACTTAAATCCAAAGAGGGTTTATTGTAATGAACCAATGCTAGGGAAAGGTTTTGTTCAAACTGAACATGGAAAATTATCTGTTCCACCTCCTGCTGTAATAGAGCTAATAAGACTAAAAAATATTAAGGTTTTATCAAGCTTTAATTCAATAGATGGTGAACTCTCAACACCAACTGGCATTGCTTTACTTGCTAATTTAGTCGACAATCTTGAACCTCCTTCAAAATATTCTATTAACTCTTATGGAGTCGGCATTGGTAATCTAAAATTTACATTCCCTAATTTGGTAAGAGTTTATAAAATTACTTCATTTGAGGATTTTTCTATTAACGATAATGAACAAATCAGTCCAAAGCGTGAAGAGATATCTATTCAAGAAGCATGGATTGATGACCAAACACCTGAAGACATATCAAATTTTGTAGAGAAACTGAGAATTGAGGGAGCTTACGACGTTTCCTATCAAGCTATCAATATGAAAAAAAATAGAATTGGATTTTCTATTCAAGTAATCTTGCCCATAGAGAAAAAAGAGTTTTTTAGGAGATTATGGTTTGATTATTCCAACACTATTGGGGTTCGTGAAAGGACCCAATCTAGGTGGATATTACTTAGACGCAGAGGAGAATGTTCAACGACTTTTGGAAATATAAAAGTTAAACAAACTTTGAAACCAGATGGATCAATAATTACGAAACCAGAAAATGATGAGGTTTTGAGATTACAACTAAAGCATAAAATATCAACTGACGAAATTAGAAAAATAATAAAAGAGTCAGGTAAAAAATTTAACGCATTTGAAAACTGGAAATGAGATTTAATATAAGTAATCAATCACCTTCGAAATTCATTAAAAAAATTAATTTTGGAAATTTAAAGAGTATTTTCTTTATTTCAAGCTTGTTATATTTTTGCATCTATTTTTTTGATAATATTGATCAAATTTCTTTTGATATCAATTTAGAAAGAAATGGAATTAATCTATTCCTATCATATTTATTTTGTGTTTTAAGTATTTACTTGAACGCTTATGCATGGAAATATATTGTTAAATGGTTCGGGAAAGAATTTAAAAGTAATAATTTAGTTTCCTTCTATGTTTTAACCAATATTCTTAAATATGTTCCGGGAGGGATTTGGCATTTTGTTGAAAGATTTAATTTTATAAAAAAAATAAGTAATCCACAGATTGCTTTATATTCGACGCTTATAGAACCTTATTTTATGTTGAGTGGATCTTTTCTCTTGGCATCAATGGGATTAATTTTTTCACCACTTTATTTTTTTTTAATTTTTCCTTTATTATTCTTAAATAGAAAATTTATTTTTTTGATATTAAAAATATTAGGGTCTTTTAAGGGGAAAGTATTTGAGGTTTTGAGACTCCCAAATGCAAAGGGACAATTTGAAGAGAGAATAAATATAGTTTCTTTTTTCCCTTCTAGAGCTTTATTTTTTGAAATTGGTTTTGTTTTATCAAAATTTATTGGGTTTTATATTTGCTTAAATACTTTTTATACAAGTAATAACCTGAACATCATATTTTTATTAGTAATTTTTTCTTTGTCATGGTCCATAGGCTTGGTAGTCCCAGCAGCTCCAGGAGGAATTGGCGTTTTTGAGGCTTGCCTCCTTTTATTTGTTGGCAAAAGTATTCCAGAAAATATAATTCTTATAAGTTTAGTTTATTTTAGGGTTATATCTACATCGGCAGATTTGTTGTTAAGCATACCTTTCTTAATAAGAAAAGTGTCTAAAAGAATTTAGTATTTTTTCTCTAAACTTGGTATCAATGTCATTGATGCAATAAGGCCTAAAGTCATGATAAGAATGGCCGGTAATATTGCCTCTACCATTCTTTCATCTCCAGCATATTGATATATTCTCACAGATAATGTATCGAAATCGAATGGTCTTAAAATAAAGGTAATGGGCAATTCTTTTATCGTGTCAACAAAAACTAAAAGTGATCCTACGAATATTGGTCCTTGGAGAAGAGGTAGATGAATTCTTTTGATGATCCCCAGCCAATTCTCTCCTAGTCCAAGTGCTGCTTCATCAAGACTAGGAGAAATTCTCTCAAGACTTGAATCAATAGAACCCTTAGAGATAGTTAGAAATCGGACAAGATAACCCCAAATTAGTAAGCAAATAGCAAAAAAATTAAATTTTGAAGAAGAAATGCTTATTAAAGATAAAGCTAATACAGTTCCTGGGATTGCGTAACCTATTCCCGCAAGATTTGTTATTAGTTCTAGTAAAAAGCTTTTATTTGCGCGTCTGACTATAGAAATTATTAAGGAGAATAGCATCGCTATTAATGCAGTTAAAAGTCCTAGACTTATCGTCCTTAAAGATAGGCTAAGTAATTCTATAGATAACCCTTTTTTAATTAGATCTATATTGAGTAGAACCCAAAAACATGGAATCCCAAAAGAGAAAATTGGAGGAAATAAAGATATGATTATTGCTAAAAAAGCTCTAGTTTTGTTTAATTCCCATCCTTGAGAATCTTTTGATGCAGGATTTTCACTCCACCTCTTTGATTTTTTTCTTGATAACTTTTCGAAAATAATTAAAGTGAAAATAATTAATAAGGCTACCAAAGATAATCCAATGGCACTTTTTGGATTACCCTCAATTATCCAATTTTCAGCTATACCAGTAGAAATACTTGGTATGTTTAATAATGCAAATGTACCTAACTCATTCATTACTTCCATACACATTAAACTTATTCCTGTTATTAGTGCTGGTAAAGCCATTGGTAAAGCGATTTTAAAGAAGCTGCTCCAAGGCCCTACTCCTAATCCTCTACTAGCGTTGATTTGATTAACTCCAAATTTATTAAAACTTTCGTTAGCAAGAATGAATACATATGGATAAGTAGAAATTGAAAGTATTAATACCCCCCACCATAAACCAGTTATTTGATACCCAAAAATACTTCCTAAATCCTGCAAAATAGCTGTTATTAAATATGCTGGGGCAGCTAGTGGAACTAGCTGACAAATACGGAGAACTTTTCTGAACTTAAAATCACAATTTGAAAGTAACCATCCATTCAAAGTTCCTAACCCGCCGCCAAAAAAACTTGTCAATATTAGAACTTTTAAAGTGCCTAATACCTCTTCTCCTCCAGCAATACCTAATGAAAAATTTCCACTAATAATGTAACCAATTCCCTCTAGAAGAAAATTGGAAATCGGAATGATTACTAAGAGTGAAACAATAAACGAAGTGAAATAAAGAAAATTTAATTCTTTTAATGTTTTTTTAAACCCTTTAATGCGTATTTTCAAAAATTAATTAAATCCTAATATGAACTCTAATCTGAATTAAATCTACATGATGACAGTTGATTTTTAATAGTTTGGTGATCTAAGTTTTTCCCAATTAATACTATCTTGTTAGATTTTTCTTTTGTCCATTCCTCATCATCTAGAGAAAACCGCTTTCCAGAAAGGTGAAAAATGTGTTTTCTTTCACTTTCCATAAACCATAATATTCCTTTTGCTCTAAATACATCTTGTGAGATTTGATTATCTAAGAAATATTGAAACTTCCTTAAAGAAAATGGTTCATATGTCTCATATGAAACTGAGGTAAAACCCTCGATATTATTGATCAAATCGTGGGAATGAGAAGAGTGATCGTGGGAATGAGAGGAGTGATCGTGGGAATGAGAAGAGTGATCCTTTGAATTTTGTTCTATATTTTTTTTATTCTTCTCGAATTCAAAAGTATCCGTCTCAAATAGACCCACGCTCATAATTGTATGTAACGCAACTGCACTATTAGTTGATCTCAAAATCCTTGGTTCTTTTTTTATTTTATTTATAAACTCCTCTATTTTCTTTAATTGTTTTTCATTTAC
Organism: Prochlorococcus sp. AG-418-I21; assembly: GCA_003214115.1. Taxonomy (GTDB): domain Bacteria; phylum Cyanobacteriota; class Cyanobacteriia; order PCC-6307; family Cyanobiaceae; genus Prochlorococcus_A. Next base: position 17,915 of record QCMA01000002.1, on the reverse strand, counting down.
TAAATCAGATTTATTAAGAAGAAGGATATCTCCGTATAAAATTTGAGAATAGGCGACACTTTGATTATTAATTTCAAAATCAAAATTTTCTCCATCAATGACAGTAATTATCGAATCTAATCTTACTTTTTCTCTAAGATCTCCAACTGCAAAAGTCATGGCTACTGGTAATGGATCTGCTAATCCAGTTGTTTCAACAATCAAATAGTCTAATTTTTCAGCTCTTTCTAAAACTTTGGATACGGTATTTAATAATTCGCCATTGATAGAGCAACATATACATCCATTATTTAATTCGATCATATCTTCTGAGCCTTCTATTATTAAGTCATTATCTATTCCGATTTCTCCAAATTCGTTGACTAAAACAGCTGTTTTAATACCAACTTGATTTTTTAAAATATGATTTAGAAGTGTAGTTTTGCCAGAACCTAAAAATCCACTAATAATAGTAACTGGCAATAAATTTTTAGACATTTTGAATAGTTGAAAACAAGTTTATATTTTTATTGATCGAAAATTTTGTTGATTTCCGAAGCTAATGTTTGATCCAGATTCGTAATACCTCCTAGATCATGTGTATTTAATTTAATTATTACTTTTGCATAAACATTCTCCCAGTTAGGATGATGATTATATTTTTCACAAATTAAAGCAACCTTTGTCATAAAAGCAAAGGCTTCAATAAAATTAGCGAAGTTAAATTCTCTTTGGATTTGTTTAGATTTAATTTCCCAGCCAGGTATTTTGACAACTAATTCATTCAATTCTTCATCTTGCAAAATGTAGGGTTCCATTAAAATAAGAAATCTGACTTATTACATTATAAATATCTTACTTTTTCTCACCAATTATATGTACATTTATGATTCTGTCCTTTTGATCAAATCGATGTTCCCATAAATAAACTGCTTGCCATGTGCCAAGCATAATTTTCCCGTCTTGAAAACTCAAAGATAAACAAGTGTTTGTTAGGGATGTTTTAATATGTGCTGGCATATCGTCAGCCCCTTCTTGATAATGTTTATACGATATTTCTTCTCTATTTTTTGATAAGGTTAAGTAGGAGTCATAGGGAACTATCGATTGCATATACTTTTTTAGGTCCCTCAGTACATTTGGATCTGCGTTCTCATTAATAGTTAAACTGCAACTTGTGTGCAGTGAAGTTAAATTTAAAATTCCGGAATGAAAATTATTTTTTTCAAGACATAAATTTAAATCATTTGTGATATCAATAAAACCCTCGCCATGGGTTATGAATTTTAATTTTGAAAATATTTGTTCCATATAAGTTAAAACTTAATTAATCAATATCCTATTATGGAAAAAGATGAATGTTTTACTGCAGACATTAAAATTTTTATCTTAAGATAAATTTAATTTCCATTTAAATCTTTGGCTGAAACTCATTGGAATAAGCTGGGTGCTTACCTAAAAGAAACACAAATATTAGGTTCAATCCAAAATACACTTTATTGGGATCAGAATACTGGAATGCCAAAGAAAGGTGCTTCTTGGAGGTCTGAACAACTTACTTATATTGCAAAAGTATTGCATGAAAGAAATTCTTCCGAGGAATTTTCTAATTTAATACAATCTGCTAAAAATGAACTAGCAGATATTGAACGAAATTCTGACAATCAACTTTTCATAAAAGATAAAGAAAGAAATATTAGTCTTTTATTGAAGGAATTTAATAGAGAAAGAAATTTAGATCCTAAATTAGTTGAGTCTCTAGCAAAGGCAAAATCTAAAGGGTATGAAAGCTGGCAAGAAGCTAAGGAAAAATCAGATTTTAAAATTTTTCTTCCTTTCTTTGAAGAATTAGTTAAATTGCGGATTGAAGAGGCAAAACAAATATCAGATCAATATTCACCATGGGAAACTTTAGCCCAACCCTTTGAGCCTGAATTAACTTTAAAGTGGCTGATTAAAATGTTTCAGCCTTTAAAAGACACTCTCCCAGAGTTGATTAGAGGGATTAATAAATCTAAGAAATATCATTGGGATTTGAGTCCAGAATCTCAACAAAATTTATGTTCTCAATTACTTGATGAGTTTGGGAGAGATAAAGATCTAGTTGTTGTTGGTAAATCTCCTCATCCTTTTTCGATTACATTAGGGCCTAATGATTACAGGATTACGTCAAGAATTGTTGAAGGTGAACCATTATCAAGTTTTTTAGCAACTGCGCATGAGTGGGGGCATTCTATTTATGAGCAGGGTTTGCCATCTCAAAGTCATCAATGGTTTGCTTGGCCTTTAGGTCAAGCAACCTCTATGGGTATTCATGAAAGTCAATCTTTATTTTGGGAAAATAGGATAGTTAAATCCAAATCTTTTTCAAAAAGATTTTTTAACAAATTTGTTTCGGCTGGATGTTCTCTTAATAATTATTTAGAACTATGGAAATCTATTAATCACTTGGAAGCAGGATTAAATAGGGTTGAAGCGGATGAATTGACTTATGGCTTACACATATTAATAAGAACCGAACTTGAAATAGATTTAATTGAAAGGGGGTTACCTGCTGAAGATATGCCAACAGAATGGAATAAAAGATATGATGAACTCCTAGGCATTAAACCATCTAATGATTCAGAAGGTTGTCTTCAAGATGTTCATTGGAGTGAAGGGGCGTTTGGATATTTCCCCTCATATTTGTTAGGACATGTTATAAGTGCGCAAATATCTTCTCAAATGGAAAGAGAGATAGGTTTGATTGACAACTTAATTGAAAATGGTGAATATCAAAAGATCATCTTTTGGTTAAAAAATAAAATACATGAATATGGCAGATCAGTTAATTGTATGGAGTTGGTAAGAGCTGTAACTAATGAAGAACTATCGCCAAACTATTTTATTAATCATTTAAGGTCTAAAATAAATGATTTTTGCTGAAACATTACTTTTAAAGAATTTGGTTAGGTGTGAGGATGTAAGATAAATAAAAATAATTTCTTGATGGCAAATCTAAATCAGCCCCCAAGCAGGGTTACCCCCAATTTATTGCACATACTAAATGCTTTCACTGATAGCTCAAATACAATAATAAACACTATTGTTGAATTGAACTCAAATACCATAAATAAATATGAATTAATTACAGAAACGGGACATCTTAAACTTGATAGGGTAGGTTATTCATCACTTGCGTATCCTTTTGCTTATGGATGTATTCCAAGGACATGGGATGAAGATGGAGATCCACTTGATGTAGAAATTGTTGGAGTAACTGAGCCGTTGATACCCGGATCTATTGTAGAAGCAAGGATTATTGGGGTGATGAAATTTGATGATGGTGGAGAGGTCGATGATAAGGTAATAGCGGTTTTAGCGGATGATAAAAGAATGGATCATATCTCAAGTTATGAAGACCTTGGAGATCATTGGTTAAAAGAAACAAAGTATTATTGGGAGCACTACAAAGATCTAAAAAAACCAGGAACATGTACTGTAAATGGTTTTTTTGGGTTAGAAGAAGCTGTTAAAGTGATTAAAGATTGTGAAGAGAGATACAAAAAAGAAATTGATCCTAAATTAGTAAATTAACAAATTTTATTTTTCTCTAAATTTTTCAAATATTTCGCTTAGTATTTCTTCGGCACCTTGCTGCTTTAATTTTTTAGCTAGTTCTTTGCCTACTTCTTCGGGATCATTAATACTGCCAATATGTTGATCTTTAATAAGCCTTTCTCCATCAAGAGATGCAACCATACCAGTAAGGCAAAGTTTTTCATTTTGAATTTTACTATTCACACCTATTGGGACTTGGCATCCACCTTCAAGCTCTCTTAAAAAAGCCCTTTCTGCTAGACATCTTTGACTGGTGGGTTTATCTTCTAAGATATTTATAATTTCTAAAACTTTTTTATCATCAGATTTACATTCAATGCCTAGTGCTCCTTGGCCAACGGCATGAAGGGAAATTTCACTTGGGATAATCTGGTGAATTCTTGATTCAAAGCCTAATCTCTTTAAACCAGCGGCCGCAAGAATTATACAATCAAATTCTCCTGCATCTAATTTTTCAATTCTTGTAATAACATTTCCCCTGATATCTTTGAAAACAAGATGTGGGTACTTATTTCTTAATTGTGCAAGTCTTCTTAAAGAGCTTGTTCCAACAATCGAACCTTCAGGTAAGGTTTCTAGTTTATAACAATCATTTTTTTTGTTTACTACTAAAGCATCTGCAGGATCCTCCCTTTTTGTAATGCATCCTAATTTAAGGCCATTAGGCAAATTGGTTGGTAAATCTTTCAGAGAATGTACAGCTATATCTGCATGGCCTACGAGCATTTGTGCTTCAAGTTCTTTTGTAAATAAGCCTTTGTCGCCTATTTTTGCTAAGGCTACATCAAGGATTTTGTCACCTTGAGTTGCCATGGCTTCTATAGATACCTCTAAATTGGGAATATTCCTTTCTAGTTGATCTTTAACCCATAAAGTTTGAACCATTGCTAGCTTACTTCTTCTACTAGCTATTTTAAGCTTAAAATTAGTCATTAAATATTATTTTGAGTTTGAATTAAAAATTAAGTCGAATCTATCTTAAGCTATTATTTTGCCAGTTTTTAAAGCTGAATATTATATTTAACTTTTTTTATTTTATATATTCTTTTAAAACCCCATTTCGATTAGGATGTCTAAGTTTTCTTAGGGCTTTTGCCTCTATTTGTCTAATTCTTTCTCTCGTCACATCAAATATCTGGCCAATTTCTTCAAGAGTTTTCATTCTTCCATCATCAATTCCATATCTCAATCTGAGAACATCTCTTTCTCTTGGACTAAGAGTGGCTAATACTCCTTCCAAATCTTCTCTTAGTAGAGTTTTAGAAACATCTTGCTCTGGATTTTCTATATCAGCCTCTATAAAGTCTCCTAGTCTTGAGTCTTCTTCTTTCCCTATTGGAGTTTCTAAAGAAATAGGAAGTTGCGCACTTTTAGCTATAAATCTTAATTTTTCGATTGTCATTTCCATACTCTCAGCGATTTCTTCTTCACTAGGTTTCCTGCCAAATTCTTGGCTGAGAACTTTTGTGGTTTTTTTAATTCTGGATATTGTCTCGTATAAGTGAACTGGCAATCTAATAGTTCTACTTTGATCCGCAATTGCTCTTGTAATGGCTTGGCGAATCCACCAAGTTGCATATGTAGAGAACTTATAACCTTTTTCATGGTCGAATTTTTCCGCTGCCCTAATTAGACCCAAACTTCCTTCTTGGATTAAATCTTGAAATGATAAACCTCTGTTCATATATTTTTTAGCAATGGAAACAACTAATCTTAAATTTGATTGAACCATTTTTTCTTTAGCTCTGCGCCCTAAGAGAAGTCTTCTTCTAAATTTAGGAAGAGGCATATCTATTAACTCGGCCCATTCTCTTACAGATGGGAAATGCCCTTTTTCTGACTCATATTGAGTTGCTAACTCTTCCAATTGGAGTAAGTCAGCAATTTTTCTTGCAAGCTCAATTTCTTCATCTGGTCTTAAAAGTCTAATTCTTCCAATTTCTTGGAGATAAACTCTTATTGAATCTTCAGTGTAGATACCTTTTGGCCCAAGCTTTATATTCCCGAGCCCTTTATCTTCTTCAGAATCACTAAATTCATTATTGTTATTTTCAATATTGCTTTCGTTTAACTCAGCAGATGTTTGCAAAGTTTGATTGTTTTTATTACTATCTTCTTCAACTACTGTTTCTAAATTTGTATTAATTTTTTTATTGATCTTTTTTTTTGAACTAGGCTTGGAATTCTTTGATTCTGCTGCGACTGGACACATAATTGACTCCTTTCTACGGTGAATTTAACTAGATAAAATTTTATTTAGGGCTAATTTGAACATTTAGTAGTAAAGTCCCCTTAATGTTTAAAAAACTTTTTCACAAAATGAGAATAAGAAAAGTTTTCTAAATTGTTGAAAAATTTAAATAGTGTTATAGATTACCTAAAGTAAAAAGTCTTGGGATTTCACAGACAGGCAGATCATTTTTGAATTTTAAGTCAATGATCAGAGCTTCATGTCTCCCTTAAGAGCAGGATACTTACAATGTGCAAAAAACACTTTGTGGAATGTTCAACAATCCAATACTAAGAAAAAGTTTTGAAGCCGGCAAGTAATCAGTTATTAAATATCTCCTATAAATTGGAAATTTTGCTTGATATAGGAAGTAGTAATGAAAGCTTTTACTATTTAGATGGAAATAATCTTGGAGCAGAAGTTGGAGATATTGTAAGTGTGAGACTAAGGGGGAGATTATTGAATGGGTTGGTGATCTCCAAAAAAGACTTTTCGACAATCAATAATGATGAATCAAATATTACTGGAGGAAAAAGCATAAGATATTTGTTTGTTGAAAGTATTTTGCAGAAAAAAATAATTGATGAATCTTGGAGAGAATTGATAGACTCCCTAGCCTCTTTTTATATGGTTAGTAATTTAAAAATGTTTAAAACTGCATTTCCTCCTGGCTGGATTGGTAAATATAAAAATTTCTCTAAAGGTTTAAAAGATCAAATATGGATTGAAACTAAAAAAGAATTTGATATTAAGAAAAATGGATTAACCAAAAAAGAATTTTTTTTAATGGATACTTTATCTAAAAAAGGTAATTGGCAAAGTGAATTAATAAAGTCTGGTTTTAATTACACTCTAATTAACTCAATGGTCAGTAAAAATTATCTTGTTAAATATAAAAGAAAAAAAAATATAAATAGTAAATTAAATTCCTTTTTAAAAGATAATATCGCAACGAAAAAACCAAATCTTACAAATGAGCAAAAAATAGCATTTCAAGAATTTCAAACAATGAAACCAGGAGATGCATTACTTCTTTGGGGCGAAACAGGTTCAGGTAAAACAGAAGTGTATATGAGAATTGCTGAAGATCAATTTCTTAAGAAAAAAAGTTGTTTGATACTAGCCCCAGAAATTGGATTAATTCCTCAACTTATTGATAGGTTTAGTAAGCGATTTAATAATGTCGTTTTCGAATATCATAGTAATTGTTCTCCCGATCATAGAACTTTAGTTTGGAAGAAAATTATTAATGCTAATGAACCTTTAATAGTAATAGGTACAAGGTCGGCAGTTTTTCTTCCAATCAAAAATCTGGGATTAATAATAATGGATGAAGAACATGATGTTTCTTATAAGCAAGATAGTCCTATGCCTTGCTATGACGCAAGAGAGATTGCTATTGCAATAGTAAAAAGGAATTCTGCAAAGTTAATTTTTGGGAGTGCAACCCCATCAATGAAGACATGGAAAAAGTGTATTTTTGAAAAGAATTTTAAATTGGTAAGAATGATTCAAAGGATATCCAGTAATGAGACTCCTGAAATAAAAATTATTGATATGCGGGATGAGTTCAAGAAGGGAAATATGAAAATTTTTTCCAATGAATTATTACAGTTGCTTCCTCAACTACGCTTAAAAAAAGAGCAAGCAATTATTTTGATCCCTAGGAGGGGGCATAGTGGATTTTTAAGTTGTAGAAATTGCGGATATTTAATAAATTGCCCCAACTGTGACGTGCCTTTATCAGTTCATCTCGGATCACAAGGAAAAAAATGGTTGAGGTGTCATTGGTGTGATCATAAATCAAGATTGATCAATCGTTGCCCAGATTGTCATTCAACTGCTTTCAAACCTTTTGGAATTGGTACGCAAAGGGTAATAGAGTTTTTAAATGAAGAATTTCCTGACTTAAGAGTACTTCGCTTTGATAGAGATACAACTTCAGGAAAGGATGGTCATAGAGATATTCTTTCAAAGTTTTCTAAAGGTGATGCTGATATTCTTGTCGGTACTCAGATGTTGGCAAAAGGTATTGACATCCCCAATATTACTCTTTCAGTAGTTATTGCAGCAGATGGATTGCTTCATCGCCCAGATATTTCAGCAGAAGAAAAATCGTTACAATTATTTTTGCAAGTAGCAGGAAGGGCCGGCAGGGCACAAAAAAAAGGGAATGTAATTTTTCAAACATATAAACCTAACCACCCTGTGATTTCGTATCTTCAAAAAAGAGATTATGAAAGATTCTTAATTGAAAACTCGAGATTGAGAAAGGATGCTAATTTATTTCCATTTTGCACAATTTGCCTACTTAAATTATCAGGTGAAAATTATGAATTAACTGAGTCAACGGCATTAAAATTAGCAAAATATCTACTCAATTTTTGTGAGAAAAATAACTGGAAATTAATTGGTCCTGCACCTAGTTTAATAGCTAAAGTCGGTAAAAAATTTAGATGGCAAATATTAATACATGGTCCTGAAGGAACAAAGATACCTTTACCTGATAGATCAATATTATGGAAACTTATTCCAAAAAATGTTTTTTTAACAATAGATGTTAATCCAGCAGAGTTGTAATTACTTTGATGGAAGTTGAGGTAAATCTGAACCTAATTTAAATCTATAGAATCTTAATAAATAAGCCAATATTATAATTATTAAAATAATAGATATCCCAATCAAGAGTTTGTTGAGGCTCCAGAAAGAAAATTCAAGACTATTTATCTGCCCTTGATTTAAATCCCAAATTATTAGATTTTTTGTGATTTCTAAATTTGAATTATTTTTATCGGTAAGGATAGCTTTATTAGGGTGAATAATTTTGAAAATGAGTTCTAAATTGTCAATGCCTTTAATAGAATTTAGATCCAAATCTAACCTGTAAAAGTATTTTTTAAAAAAAATGAAGTTTTTTTGAGTAGTATTAATTTCTATATTTGTTGATTCTCCCGCTAACTCTCCAGCTGTATTTTGGGTGATTTTAAGAACTTGCTTTGTATCCTCTAAATTGAGATTTTTATGTTTCAAAGAAAAGGTTGATTCGTCTTGTTCAATTTCTGCGTCAGGAAAAATATCTTTCATCTTCTCTTCAAATTTTAATTGCCAAGGAAATTTCTTTATGTATTTACTCTCTATCACTAAATTATTAGTTATTGAATCAAGTTCACTAAGATCAAGGGTATCCTCAATTTTTACGCAGCCACTTAAAAGTGGAATTAACAATAATAGTATTAAAAAAATGATCAGTGAAAAGCCTTTCTGAAAGGGTTTTGTTTCACCAGTTGGTGTCTCAGTTATATTAATAAATTTTTTTTTCTTCAATACTTCTCTTTTTTTGCGCAGTGAGTTAAGAGATTTTTTATTGAGTGATGGGTCGCTTTCAAACTGTAAGTTCCAATTTTCTGGCTTTTTAATGTCAGGAGAGTCTATAACTTCCATCAAATATTTTGCATTTTCTCTCGTCTTATTATCGTAAGATTTTAGAAGTTCTTTACAAAACCTTTTAGCCTCCTCCCTTTTGTTGTTACCACATAGAGCAGTAATTAAGATTGTTCTTAAATTTACTCCCTCTTTGCTTGATAAAGGAAATGATTCGATTATGGGCAAAAGAAATTTAATGCAATAATGATACTCACCTTTAGCTAAAGCAAGTTCTACTTTTTCTAAAACTTGCTCATAAGTTTTCATGGGTTAGGCGACTATCATTGTACCTATTCCGGAATTTGTAAAAATCTCAAGAAGTAATGAATGTTCTATTCTTCCATCAATTATGTGAGCTGCTTTGACTCCTTGGGCTAAAGCTCTTATACAGCATTCTGTCTTTGGAATCATACCTTCAGTCACAATTTTTTTATCAATAAAATCCCTTGCCTCTTTGAGATTAGTTTTTTCAACAAGACTATTTTTATTATCTTTTTCTTTTAAAATCCCTTGTGTATCAGTAAGAAGAATAAGTTTTTCTGCATTTATTGCAGCAGCAATTTCTCCAGCAACAAAATCTGCATTAATGTTATGGGAAATACCCTCCAAGGTTGATCCAATGCTAGTAATAATTGGGATGTATCCATTAGAAATAAGAGGATCTAATATCTCAGGATTGATTTTTGTAACCTCTCCCACTAACCCATGGCTACCATCTCCTAGCTCTCTAGATTGAATTAAGTTGCCATCAAGACCTGATATTCCCACAGCTAAGGATCCAGTTTTATTTATCCCTTTTACAATTTGTTTGTTAATTCTACCCATTAGAACCATCTCGACAATTTCCATTGTTTTTTGATCAGTAATTCTTAATCCATTTTCGAATTTAGGAGATATTTCTAATTTCTTTAACCAATTATTAATCTCTGGTCCACCTCCATGAATTACTATCGGACAAACCCCAACGGTTGATAAAAGTGCAATGTCTCTAAAAAAAGCATTTTTTAAATTATCATTCTCCATCACAGAACCACCATACTTGATAACAATTTTTCTACCTGAGAAACTTTGTATATATGGAAGTGCTTCGCTTAATATTGATACTCTTTGAGAATCATTCATTATTAAAATACATTAAAACTTAATTGAATTGAGAAATTAGGTTTTTACAAATATATACCTATATTCAATAAAAGAGAATAAAATCAAATTCTTTTTTATTATCGTCGATAATAAATTCTGATTCAAGACCTTTGACGAAAAACCTATTTAATCTTTCTTGTTTTTCAATCCATTTTTCTAGAGGGACAGAGTTTAATTCGAAACGCATTCTGAGACCATTTTTTTCTTCCTTTGTAATTTCTTCTATTTCTTTTAATTGAGGGGGGTTATCCTCGTCCCACAAATTTAAAGATTCTAATGAAGATTCAAGATGAGCTTTTATCCCATACCTCCATCTTGTAACATCTTTAACTAATGCTGTTAGTTCTTTTGGTCTATTAAATTTATTTGTCGCAAAATTTGTCTTGTCAAATAACTCTACAGGGGGTATTTCGGAAGTCTTTAAGCCTAAACCAATTAGGAAAATAGGTACTCCATAAAAAAAAGTAGGTACACTTAAATTCACTGAGTCTGTAAAATAAGCAGTCATTCCAACAAAAGCTAATATACCCCCAGCGGTTACGATTAAGTTTCCAGGCGATAAGTATTTCTTCATTTTGATTTAGTAGAATGAGTTTTAAATGGGCTAACAAGTATTATGCAAGATTCTAATACTGCAAATCAAGGAGATTTAATTTTTAAACTTGATCAAGATAGAGCATGGCTACTAGAAAATCTTGATAAGGGTAAATGGCCAGAAATCAGAAGCGAACTTGCCGCGCTTGAAAGAAAAATAAGCAAATTAATTATAAGTGTTCAAGAAAATAATGTTGATATTTGATTTAAAAAGGTATTTCGTCAACTTCGGGTACTAAAGGTGAACTATCCCAACTGGAGTTTTTTGTGCTTTCTTTATTCTCAAATGACCCATTATTTTCTTTTTTATCAGACTTAGAAACATCAACTGGCGATATTTGATGAATCTTTGAAGCTGTTAGTTCTGGTTGCTTTTCTTTTGTTCCGTCTTTTCTCGTAACAGAATTCATCTTTAGACGTCCCTCAATAACAATATTTTGCCCCTCCTTAAGTTCGTCTACCATTTCTTGGGCAATATTTCCCCATCCTATGATCTTGAGATCTCTGGTTGGATCTTCACTACGTAATCCTTTAAAATTAACAATCATTTCTGCAATTGGAGTTTGGTTTTCTTTCGTATACCTCATTTGGGGAGCGCTATTAATTACCGCCTGAATTAAACAATGATTCATTACTTACTATTTAATTAAAGACATACTGATGCAGAATCAAGAAAATTGCTACAAAAATGTTTGGATCCTATCAGGAACTTCGGATGGACCTAAAATAGCTGATAGGCTTCTTGCAATTAATTATTCAGTTTTTGCAAGTGTTTTAACTTATAAAGCAGGGCAAGCTTATATTGAGAATCCAAAGTTACATATCATTACGGGTAAATTAAATAATAAAGATCAAATAATAAATTTTATAAATAAAAATAAAATTAAATTCGTTGTTGATGCAACTCATCCGTTTGCAGTGATAATTTCTAAAAATCTTAATAATGCATGTAAAGAGATTAATACGCCTCTCTTACTTTTTGAGAGGAAATCTCTAATAAATAAAACTAATAATTTTTTTCATATTGATAATTTAAAAGATATAAATAATGTTGATTTGGAAAATAAGAACATTCTTCTGGCAATTGGTTCAAGATCCCTTAGCGATACAGCTAATTATTATATGAATTGTAAGGCAAATGTATTTACAAGGGTACTTCCTACCTATGAGAGTATAACTAAAGCTTTTGGATCATGTATTAAAAATTCAAATATAGCGATACTTGAACCGAGTAAAAATAATGAAAGAATTTTAGAAAAAAAACTCTGTGATTTTTGGGGGATAGATTATGTTCTATGCAGAGAATCAGGAAGTTATTCTCAGAAAAACTGGGAAAGGATTATTTCTGGAAGTAACATGAAGTTATTTTTGGTTAAAAGGCCAAAAATAAAAAATGATTATTCTTACTCTTTCAATCAATATCAGGATTTGATTAATCACATAATTAAATCAAATTATTGATGTTTAATTCATTATGGAAGTATTAGTTATGATCACAACTGAATCAAGTAACGCAAATGCTTTGCGAATGGCTAAATTACTCATTAAAGAAAAAATTGCAGCTTGTGTTTCCATAAAGCAAATTTTTTCAGTTTATGAGTGGGATGATGATATTCAAGAAACTAAAGAGTTTGAAATTACAATAAAAAGTAAACTAGAATTTAAAGATTGTTTAATTGCTTTCGTAAATAAAAACTCCACATATGATGTCCCTCAAATTATTTACAAAAAATATCATGCTGAGATGAAATATTATGATTGGTTGAATAAGACTATTTGATTAAATCTATTTTATTAACTCTTTAAGATCAATATCCGATCTAGATCCTAATTGCGTAATTATTTGCCCCGCACAAATTGAAGCTATCTCTCCGCATTTTTTGAGGGAACAATTGTTTATTAATCCATGGATAAATCCTCCTGCATAGATATCTCCCGCTCCTGTAGTATCAATAATCTTGCCTTTCGTTATTGACTCAATTATTTCAACATTATTTTTGTTAACTATGAGAGAACCATTGCTTCCAAGAGTTACTATGACTAATTCACATAAGGAAGATAGTTCTTCTTGGCAGCTTGATAATTTATCATTTTTTAAAAGGCTTAACACCTCGGATTCATTACAAAAAACAATATCTACATATTCATAAATTAATTCCAAGAAACTCTCACGATGTCTATCTACACAAAATGAATCAGACAAAGAAAGAATTATTTTTGTTTTAGATTGTTTTGCAATTTGGGCGGCTTTAATAAAAGCTTTTTTAGCTAATTCGCTGTCCCATAAATATCCTTCTAAATATAAATATTTACTTTCCTTAATTACAGTAAAGTCAATGTCTTTTGGTTCAAACTCTACAGATGCTCCTAGGTAAGTGCACATAGTTCTTTGTGCATCAGGTGTAACCAAAATGATTGAATGAGCTGTTGGAGCACCTTTAATAGTTGGTGGAGTATTAAATATTGTTTTACTTTTTTTTATATCGTCAGAAAAGAAATTCCCAAATCGATCATTTTTCACTCTACCTATAAACTGCACATGATTTCCTAATTCTGCTAAAGAAACAACGGTATTTGCTGAGGACCCACCTGAAATTTGTTTGATCACTTTGCAATTTTCTAACAATCTCTGTGATTCATCAGAATTAATTAGATTCATTGATCCTTTATCTAGATTATTTATCTCAAGAAACTCATCTTCAATATTTACAATAATATCTACTATTGCGTTGCCTAGACCAATGAGATCAACTTTTTTATTTTCAAAATGTCTAAAGGATTCCTTCATTAATTTGGAACTAAATTACCTTAGCAGTGCTCTTTTGGGACCATGTATTGGGTCTTCAATTACTATAGTTTGATCTCTATTCGCCCCCAATGAGACAATAGCAATTGGAACCTCCATTAATTCAGCTAAAAATCTTAGATAATTCATAGCATTCTCTGGGAGATCAGATAGTTTTCTGCAATCTGCAGTTGAACATTGCCAACCTTTTAATTTTTTGAAGATTGGCTTACATTTTTTTAAGTCATCTGAATTTGTAGGAAAGTAGTCTATTTCCTCTCCATCGAGATCATATGCAATACAAACTTGAATCTCATCTAATTCGTCTAACACATCAAGTTTCGTAACGGCTAAACAATCAAGACCATTTACAGATACAGCATATTTACCAATTACTCCATCAAACCACCCACATCTTCTCCTTCTCCCAGTAGTGGTTCCAAATTCACTACCTCTATCACAGAGTTGATCATTAATACTTCCTTGTAATTCAGTTGGGAATGGCCCTTCCCCTACTCTCGTGGTATAAGCTTTTGCGACACCTATGACTCTATCAATTAAAGTTGGACCTACTCCAGCCCCAATACATGCGCCTCCTGATATAGGGTTTGATGAGGTGACAAAAGGATAAGTCCCATGATCTAAGTCAAGTAGAGTCCCTTGAGCACCTTCGAAAAGAATATTCTTCTTGTTTTTTGAGGCTTTATGGATAGTCCTCGTACAGTCAACAACATGCTTTGATAATCTTTCCCCATAGTCAAGATATTCTTCAACTATATCTTCTAATTTAAGTGGTTTAATGCCATAAATTTTTTCTAGTAGACCGTTTTTTTCTCTTAATGGAATTTCGATCACATCACTTAGCCTTTCCTTATTGAGCAAGTCTCTTATCCTAATGCCATTTCTTTGTGATTTATCCGCATAAGTTGGGCCAATCCCACGACCAGTTGTCCCTATTTTATTTGAACCTCTATCAGCCTCCATCGCTTCATCTAATATTCGGTGGTAGGGCATTGTTACATGTGATGTTGATGAAATTTTTAATCCTGAGATATCAATTCCATTTTCAATTAACATGTCAATTTCTTTAAGCAAGATTTTTGGATCTACAACAGTTCCCGAACCAATTAGACAAGAAGTATTTTTATAAAGTATCCCTGAGGGAATTAAATGCAATTTTAAGACTTTATCATCTACGACTATAGTATGACCTGCATTTACTCCCCCTTGATAGCGAACGACGACATCTGCCGAACGACTAAGTAAATCCGTTATTTTACCTTTTCCTTCGTCACCCCATTGGGCTCCGATTACAACAACATTGGCCAATTTCAGAAGAGCATTATTTTTGTGCGAATATTTAATATATTCAAAAATCTTGGTTTACTTTTAAAAAGTAAATGAATTGTATCAACTTTCTCTTAGAACCATTTTTTCAGCAAGAGAAAATTCTTTGGTTAAACGCTCTTTAAGTTTATCTGGTAAAGGTCTACTTGCAAAGTTTTTGTAATGACCTGCCATAGCATTTAATGCTGTTTGCATTGTGGTAAATGATTGTGTTTTATTCACCATCCCTCTATTTCTATATCTGGAAATATAGTCAGTTATGAGTGTAAGAGCCTCACTTCTTACTTCATCTTTATTTGGAGAATCTTTTGGAGTATCAACAGCTGTTTGTAATGTTTTAACAACTGAAATTGTATCCTTTGTATAGTCACCTGTCATGGCGGTTTTTGCAGCTATGGAAGGGGAACTAAATATTGTAAAAGCAACAATTAAGGATATTACAAAAGATATAGCTTTGGTAAGATTCTTAAATAATAACTTTGATGTCCATTTCAGTAACATAACTTAGCTCCCAAAAAAAATAAGTCTCAAGAATTCTTATTGTACATTATTTTAGATTCGGAAATAAATGTTTCTAACAATTTATCAGTACTAATTTTAAGCTTAGTATTATTTGTTCTGCATAAAAGTTCTACTTCTTTATTAATAGAATCTCTGCCAATAATTATCTGAAAAGGAATACCAATTAATTCCGCATCTTTAAATTTCACTCCAGCTCTATCGTTTCTATCATCAAGAAGGACATCAATTTTATTAATTAAAAAGTTGTTATAGATTTGCTCAGTAAGATCACTTTGAATAGGATCTTTTAGGTTTGTTGGGATAATAATAACTTCAAAAGGAGAAATCTGGATAGGCCAACAAATTCCTTTTTGATCATGATTCTGTTCGATAGCCGCTTGAGCTATTCTTGTCACGCCTATTCCGTAACAACCCATCCATAAATTTTTTAACTTACCGTCCTTATCAGAGAATTTTGCATTTAATTTTTCACTATATTTTTGACCTAGTTGGAAAATATGTCCAATCTCGATACCCTTTTTTTCTTTAAGTTCTTCATCATCAGAAATACTTATTTTATCTCCTTTTTTGGCATTCCTGATATCCCCAATTAGATAGTCTTTCGAATTAAAAGAAAATTTTTGAAAAACTTTATGGAGATTAACTTTATTCCCACCACTTATAAAATTTGAAAGGTCACTTGCAGAATGGTCAATTATTCTTGTCCATTTTTTTTTCCAACTAGAACTAGCTTTAATAGTTTTATTATCTAAATCTGGCCCGATAAAACCTAAGGGTAAATCAACTAGATTTTTTTCGATAGTATTTTTGTCTTCAATCTTTTTAAGATTAAGGAGATTCAAGTGATGAAGTTTATTGATTAAGTTAAAAAGCTTTACTTCATTAATGTGTTGATCGCCTCTTATGCATGCAAGAATTGGGATCTCAAATTTACTTTCGAACTGTGCAAGGAATATTACTACTTTAATAAACTGACTTGGGTCTAAATTGTTATTATTGCAAACTTCTAGGATTGTTTTTTGATGAGGCGTTGCCAACCACTCTGCAATATTATCTTTTAGTGGAATAGATTGAGAGGGTAGAGAAACAGCTTTTTCGATATTGGCAGCATAAGAACCGCTTTGAGTGAATAAAATGGAATCCTCCCCAGCATCAGCAGTGACCATAAATTCTTTAGATGAAGCACCTCCAATTGCTCCACTATCAGCTTCAACCCCTACTGTCTGTAGTCCACAAGATTTAAAAATATTTTCATAAGCATTGCCCACTTTTTCATAGAAAGAAGCTAGATCGTTTTCTGAAGAATGAAAAGAATAACCATCTTTCATTATGAATTCTCTACTTCTCATCAATCCAAACCTTGGCCTTATTTCATCTCTAAATTTTGTCTGAATTTGGTAAAAACATTGAGGTAATTGCTTATAGGAGTTGATGGTCTCTGATGCAATACTCGTGATTACCTCTTCGTGAGTTGGTGCTAAACCAAATTCTTTACCTTGTCTATCTTTGAGATTAAACATTATTCCTTCACCTGCGGTATATCCTTCCCACCTTTCACTTTTTTTCCATAAATCTGCAGGATGAAGTTGGGGTAATAGTAATTTTGTACAACCAATACTATTAAGTTCTTTCTCTATTATTGCGGATATTTTTTCAATAACTCTTAGCATTAGAGGCATGTATGCATAAATACCGCTGTAAACTCTGCGAATATATCCAGCTTTCAAGAGTAATTGATGTGAAATAATCTCAGCTTCAGAAGGTGTGTCACGAAGTGTCACCAGAGGAAATGAGGTTGTCACGCGCATACAGAAAAATCCTTAGATGATATTTAATTTTATCAATTAAGATGAAAAAATAATTAAAAGTGTCTTGAGTCCCTCAACGCGGCTAGTCTATGAATATTCTTTCTGCTAACTTCTTCAGTAATGAAGTTCAAACTCTTTAAAAAGTTCATTACTACTTAATCATTTTCTTAAGTTTATGGAAAATATAGATTCCAATATTTCTAGTGAAGAGGAATTAGTAGGTATTGATGAAGTTCAAAAATTCTTAAATAGATCAAGAGCTTCTGTCTATAGGTATACAAATACAGATTTAAGAAATCTAAACCCTAGTTTTAATCCAAGAAAATTAAATCCCGAATTTCGGACTGATCAAAAAGATCCTTTAAAATTCCATCCTAATGAAGTAGCAAGATTTGCAAAAGATATTTTAAGAATAAAGGAAGTTACTGTGGAGGTCTTTAATTCACCTTCGTCCGCTGCTCAAAATATATTGGCGCAAATATTA
>QCMA01000001.1 GCA_003214115.1 Prochlorococcus sp. AG-418-I21 | reverse complement strand
TTTGGAATCATCATTGGGACTGTAAATGGACTTACTCTTTTAGGTCCTTTATGACTAAGAATTTGAGCTTGACTTTCCATAGTTAATAAGCCTCCAACACCAGAGCCAATAATTACTCCAATTCTTGATGAATTAGCTTCAGTAATTTCAAGTCCAGAATCACTAAAGGCTTGCTTTGCAGCAATAACTCCAAACTGGGAAAAACGATCCCATCTTTTAGATTCTTTAGCTTCAATAAAATTCTCAGATTGAAGATTTTTAACTTCTGCTGCAAATTTGCAAGGATGTTGTTCAGGATCAAAGAGAGTAATATCTGAGACTCCATTAGAACCTGATTGAAGACCGACTAAATATTCATCAATGTTATTACCAATTGGAGTTACTGCTCCGATACCGGTAATAACTACTCGATGGAAATTTGGCATTCTTTAATTATCCTTTTTTTTCTTCGATGAATTTTACTGCATCGCCAACAGTTGCGATTCCTTCAGCGGCTTCATCAGGGATTTCAATATCAAATGCTTCTTCAAGAGCCATAACTAATTCAACGGTATCTAAAGAATCTGCTCCCAAATCATTTTGGAAGTTTGACTCTGATTTTACTTCTCCTGCTTCAACACTTAATTGTTCTGAAACAATAGAACAGACTTTCTCGAGGATTTCTTGTGACATAGTTTATGAAATTTACTAATTATCTATATGATTTTATGCCCTAGAGTTAACAAGAGTGAAGCATATCTTAATTTTTTTAATTTCTTTGTAAGACAATAGTATTATAAAACGAGGTTCAAAAGACAATTTTTACATGTCACACGCAGTTAAAATTTATGACACTTGCATTGGATGTACCCAATGTGTACGGGCTTGCCCACTTGATGTTTTAGAGATGGTTCCATGGGATGGCTGCAAAGCTGGCCAAATTGCCTCATCGCCTAGAACTGAAGATTGTGTAGGTTGTAAAAGATGCGAAACAGCATGTCCAACAGATTTCTTAAGTATTCGCGTTTATTTAGGAGATGAAACCTCTAGGAGTATGGGTCTTGCATATTAAGTTTATAGTGCAGTTCTAAGAGAGTCCATGTTTTAAAAAATATGCATTTTTTTTCAATATAATTGAAAAAAAATTGTTGTATGTGTGGAATAGTTGCTGTAACCGGTTATAAAAAAGCTTTACCATTATTAATGAATGGTTTAGAAAAACTCGAATATAGAGGATATGATTCCGCAGGTATTGCAATAATAAATCCTGAAACAAATTCCATTATTTGTAATAAAGCGGAAGGAAAACTAAAAAATTTAACAACTTCCCTCCATGATAAGAATATTCCAGGCACTGTTGGTATAGGACATACTCGTTGGGCTACTCACGGAAAACCGGAAGTAAAGAATGCCCATCCTCATACTGATTCTTCAGGAAACATAGCAGTTGTTCAAAATGGCATAATTGAAAATTTCCAAGATTTAAAAAATAAATTAAAGGAAGAGGGTATTATTTTTAATTCTGATACAGATACTGAGGTAATTCCCCACTTAATCGAAAAAGAATTAAATACATTAAGTAAACTTAATCTTGAGAATAATGGCTCCACATTATTAGTAGCTGTGAGAAATGTATTATCTGATTTAGAGGGATCTTATGCCTTAGCAGTTTTATGGGCTGGGGCTCCAACCTCTTTGGTAGTTGCGAGGCGACAAGCACCTTTGATTATTGGTTTGGGTGAAGGTGAATTTATTTGTGCAAGTGATACCCCAGCTATCGCAAACTTTACAAATATTATTTTACCTTTGGAGGATGAAGAAATAGCTTTATTAACCCCTCTTGGGATAGAAATATATGACTCAAATAACGAGAGACAATATCGGAATCCAGTTTCTTTAAAAGCCTCGGAACAAATAATGGATAAGATGAATTTCAAACATTATATGTTAAAAGAGATATATGATCAGCCTGGAACTGCCAAAAACTGGTTGGAAAATTATTTAATTAAAAACTTAGACAATGGCCAATATCAGATAAGCTATCCCTTTGATACTAAATTTTTTGAATCAATAGAAAGGATTGAAATTATCGCTTGTGGTACCAGTAAACATGCTGCAATGGTGGGTAGCTTTTTATTAGAACAATTTTCAGGGATCCCTACAAATGTTTTTTATGCAAGTGAATTTCGATATTCACCACCGCCACTACTTCCAAATACTCTAACAATTGGAGTCACCCAATCTGGAGAAACTGCTGACACAATTGCAGCTATAGATATGGAAATTAAAAGACGTTCTTCAATTGAGGATAAAAAATTTAAACCCAATCTTATTGCAATTACCAATAGAAAAGAAAGCTCGATAGGAAGACAGGTTTCCAATATAATTGATATTTGTGCAGGAATAGAAGTGGGAGTTGCAGCAACAAAAACTTTTTTTGCCCAATTACTCTCTTTTTATGGATTAGCTATAAAGTTTGCGGAAATTAAAGGCAGTCAAAGCTTAGATGAAATAAGTCAATTAATAAGAGAACTTTTAAAACTGCCTCCATTAATAGAAGAGCTTTTAGAGCAACATAATAAGTCTTCAGAAAAGCTAGCACATGATTTTTTCAATATTAAAGATGTTATTTTTTTAGGAAGAGGTATAAATTATCCTATTGCTCTTGAGGGAGCGTTAAAACTTAAAGAAATTAGTTACATACATGCGGCTGGATATCCAGCTGGAGAAATGAAACATGGTCCAATAGCTTTGTTAGATAAAAAAGTTCCTGTAATTTCTATAGCCTCTCCTGGTGAAGTTTTCGATAAAGTTATCAGTAATGCTCAAGAAGCAAAAGCTAGAGATTCTTATTTGATTGGGATTGCTCCTGAATGTAATGGAACTGAAATTTTTGATTATTTAATGAAAGTTCCTTCCTCTAATGAATGGATTTCACCTTTACTTAACATAGTGCCTTTACAATTGTTGAGTTATCATATTGCAGCTCATAGAGGACTTGACGTGGATCAACCAAGAAATTTAGCTAAAAGTGTAACTGTGGAATGATTAGTTTCTTAAAATTTTTTTAAATTTATAGCTCTAAAAGTCCATTTGGAGGATTAATTATTAGAAAATTATTTTTTATATCAACTAATGGAACTATTTCTTTAACAAATGGTACAAGAACTTTTTTTTGATTTTGAAATAGTTCAATAACAAGTAAATTATTTTTCTCATTTTCTAAATTGATAACTTTCCCAATTGTTATTAATTCATCATTTTCTAAAGTCATAACCTCGAGATTTATAAGTTCTAACAAGTGGAATTCTTCCTTTTTTAATTTGGGTAGTGTGTCAGTTTTTACGAGAATTTTAAATTTTTTCAGTTTCTCTGCATGATTTCTTGTATTTATTCCTTGGAACATAACTATGTAGGTTTCTTTACCAGGCTGTTTGAAACCAGATATGAGTTCTATTTTTAAAGGGGGTTCATTGTCTTTTTGCAACCATCTCATTCCTGGATTTAAAAATCTTTCTTCAAAATCACTTAAAGATTTAACCTTTACCTGTCCGTATATTCCATGACATGATGTTATCAATCCGACAGTCAACCATTCATTCTTTTTTATCATATTATTATATTAGAAAGCGTGTTTTATGGAATTATCTACTAAACCCATACTCCCTGGTTCTTTTGTTGCTGTAAAAGACACTAACTCCATATACAGAGGGTATAAAGGTTTTGTACAAAGAGTTACAAAAAAAAGAGCAGCAGTTCTGTTTGAAGGGGGTAATTGGGATAAACTCATAACTTTTAAGCTATCGAATTTAGAAATAGTTTAAAAATTAGATTTTACCTATAGTTATAAATTTTTCTATCAAAACTCTAGCTGCATTTGTTTCTGCTTGTTTATGAGACTTGCCTAATGCAGTCGATTCTTTTAATCCTTCGATAAATATATCGCAAGAAAATCTTTTAGGGTCACCATTTTTCTTTGAGACTTCAATTATTTTATAGACTGGCAAATCAAAACCTTTACTTTGACACCACTCTTGCAATACTGTCTTAGATTTAAATTTATATGGAGCTCTTAAAAATTTTTCTGAATCTTCTTCCCAAATATCATCTAACCAAAGATTTACTTCCTGAATTGAATTAAAGCACTTGTAAACAGCACCTATTAAAGCTTCTGTAGCCTCACCAATAATAGTATTTTTTGAATTTTCATCACCAAGAGCTTTAGGACCTTTAATTATTAATTTCTCTATATCAATTTTTTTTCCCAATTTAGTTAACCATTCATCACTTACAATTTGCGCTCTTAGCTCTGATCTTTCTCCTACACTCATTTGAGGATATTTTTTTTCAATAAAATTAGAAGCAGCTAATCTGAGCACCGCATCTCCGAAAAATTCTAGTTTTTCATAATTTATTATTTTGTTCTCTGAGGAATGGATAAATGCTTGATTAAAATCTTCAATGACTAAAATATTTTTAGTTCTAATTATTTCAGAAAATCTTTTTGATTGAATATTTAAAGACTTTAAAAAGGTAGTTATTTGATTAATTCTCTTTGCGCTAATTATATTTTTCATCTGATTTGAAGAATCACAACAATTAGAAAGCAGGTCATAAGCCGGGTTCTGTTCATCATAATTAAGATGGGCAATCATCTATCTAGGACTGGAATTACTTCACAGTCTCAAGCGGCGCTTAAAAGTAGATGTGAAATGGTCATAAATCTACTAAGCCTTGCTCCCAGCCGGGGTTTACCTAGCCAACACTTCTCAATGTTGCTGGTGCGCTCTTACCACACCCTTGCACCCTTGCCATACATAATGTATTCGGCGGTATGTTTCTGTGGCACTATCCTCACGGTTGCCCGCACTGGGAATTACCCAGCAAGCCTGACCATGTGGGAGCCCGGACTTTCCTCAAGAAAGTTTTATTTTGGAAACAAAATAAAACTTTCTTGCGATTGCCTCTCCTGCTTTCATTTAGCATAATACTTAACAATCCAAAAATCATCTATTGGGGCTGTAGCTCAGCAGGATAGAGCGACGGTTTCCTAAACCGTAGGTCGTGGGTTCGACTCCCGCCAGTCCCGTAAAAATAAAAACTATATGTAGTATGTGTGCAAATATGCTACTCTCTAGCTAGCGTATAGATAGTAATAAATCTTTTATGGCTAAGTTGCATGATATGCGTTTAAAGCTCTTAATTCAGCAAGAGCATGAACGTATTTCTAAATCCCAACCTAATGATTTAGATCTTTCAATAGTTCAAGCAAGATGCCTCTGTTGGCTTGCTCTATTGGCTGAAGCTCACGAAGATCAAGCAAATGATGCCGAAAAAAGAGGCGACGCCGAGCAAGCTATGGGATGGTTTGCTGATTCTATGAGACTAAGAGATGTTATTAATTTGGTTACTAGCATTGAAATACCTCTGCCAGATAGCCCAGATTCACTCGATGAAAATGACGAATTATTGGATGGTCCTACAATTTTGCCCAAATAGTGAGATGATATAGAAAGAATTATTTTTTTCTTTTGACTGAAGAACCATGTCAATGCTCAGATTGTCAGAGATTTTATAAAGAGCATGATCGTCTGATTAGAGAATTTCCTACTTTTAAGCAACAACAAGAATTGAATTGGGCATCTATTCAATCTTTCAGAACTCTTTGTACTAAGGTTACTGGTGAGTTACAGAGAGAATTATCTGAAAGAGAATCAAATGAAGATATCAGTCCAAAAGATAAACATCTGTCTAATAATGAAATTACTGAAGCTTTAGATGAACTTGAAAGTGTTAATGCCTATTTATATTCTATTGAAGCATTAATGGAAAGAATATTTGATACAAAAATTTCAAATAATATTGAATCAAAATTTAAAGAAATTGCAAATGAATTAGCCCCAGATCCATTAAATATGGATCGATTAATTTTGAATAGATTATTTCATCAAACCCCAGATTAACCAGATAAGAATAATATTAATTAGTTAATTCTTCGACGTCGCAAGTAATTTCAACCGGCATTGGGGATACTTTCCAAATAGAATTACAGTACTCTCTAATAGACCTATCTGAAGAAAAATATCCTGATCTAGCAGTATTTAATAAAGCCATTTTATTCCAAGACTTTTTATTATTCCAGCATTCACTGACAACATCTTGTTTATTTAAGTAATCTTCAAAGTCAGCCATAACAAAAAATGGGTCATGCCCAGTCAAGCTATTTAATAAAGGTTTAAATAATTCTTTATCCCCATTGCTAAAGTGCCCAATTTCTATTAGGCGTATAACCTCTTTAAGCTCTGGACATTGATCAATAAAAGTTTTGGGAGAGTAATTATTATTCTTTAGGTCCATAATTTCGCTTTCAGTTTTGCCAAAAAGAAAGAAATTCTCTTTTTTCACAAGATCTCTTAATTCCACATTTGCTCCATCTAAGGTTCCAATCGTTAACGCTCCATTCATGGCAAACTTCATATTTCCAGTTCCAGATGCTTCTTTTCCAGCAGTTGAAATTTGTTCTGAAAGATCAGTTGCTGGATAAACTATTTCACCAAGTTTCACGTTATAGTCTGGTAGAAAAACAACTCTTAATAGACCATCCATATCTGGATCAGAATTGACTACATCAGCAATACCATTAATGAATCGAATCATCAGCTTTGCCATAAAGTAACCCGGTGCAGCTTTACCTCCGAAGATTATTGTTCTAGGGACTTCATACTTGTTTGTACCATTTTTGATTCTTAAATATTGAGCAATAATTTGTAGAGCATTTAAATGTTGTCTTTTATATTGATGAATTCTTTTTACTTGAACATCAAATAAACTTGAAGGATCCACAAGTATCCCAGTTTTTGAATGGATAAAACTAGCTAATTTTCTTTTGCCATTAAGTTTAGTTTCCTCAAATTTTTGTAAAAAATTGTTGTCATCTTTTTTTTCTTCTAACTTTTTAAGGAGTTCCATATTTATTATCCAATTTGGACCAACTTCTTTTTCTAATAGGTTGGATAGTGAAGGATTAGATAGAGCAACCCATCTCCTCGGAGTAACTCCATTTGTTACGTTTGTAAATTTTTCAGGCCAGAGAACTGCGAATTCAGGTAGAAGTTGTCTTTTTATTAGATCTGAGTGAAGAGCCGCAACACCATTTATATGATGCGCCCCAATTGTAGCCAAATGAGCCATCCGAACTGATTTAGAGCCCTCTTCATCAATTATTGAGAGTTTTTGAAGAATTTTATCGTCACCAGGATAACGTAGTCGTAATTGTTGTAGAAATCTCCAATTAATTTCATAAATAATTTCCAGATGACGAGGAAGAAGATCATTAAATAAACCTAAATCCCATTTCTCTAAAGCTTCTGGTAGTAAAGTGTGGTTGGTATAAGCAACTGAGGATGTTGTTATGTTCCAAGCTTTATCCCAGCCTATTTGATATTGGTCAATGAGAAGTCGCATTAATTCTGCAACAGCGATGGCAGGATGGGTATCGTTTAACTGGACTGTCCAATGCTTGGGAAATTCTGTTATTGGTATTGATCTTTTTTCAAGGCTTCTCAACATATCCTGTAGAGAACAACTTACAAAAAAGTGTTGTTGTTTGAGTCTTAATCTTCTACCTTCGTCAGTTCCATCATTTGGATATAGAACTTTTGAAAGAGTTTCAGATGCAACTTTTTCTTCTACTGCACCATAATAATCACCGATATTGAATGCATAGAAGTCAAAACTTTCTGTTGCATCAGCTCTCCATAATCTTAATCTGTCACATGTATTTACTCTGTATCCTAAAACTGGAACATCATGAGGTACCCCAATCGCATGTTCTGAAGGGATCCATCTTGATCTATAGTTCCCTTTATCATCTCTGTAACTTTCAGTTCTTCCTCCAAAACCAACGAAACATGATTCATCAGGTTGCGGAAGTTCCCATGGCCATCCTCCTTTTAACCATTTGTCAGTTACTTCAACTTGCCAACCGTCTCGAATTAACTGATTGAATATGCCAAATTCATATCTAATACCATAACCAACTGCTGGAACTTGTAGAGATGCTAACGATTCCATATAACATGCTGCAAGTCTGCCAAGTCCACCATTACCTAATCCAGGCTCCTCTTCCACTTCAAGAATTGTTGACAATGATTCAATGCCAAATCTTTTTAAAGCATCTTCTGCTTCTTGAGTTATTCCAAGATTGAGAAGGTTATTACTTAATTGAGGGCCTATTAAAAATTCTGCTGATAGGTAGGCAACAGTTTTTTGTGGTTTTTTTCTTATTACTTCTTGGCTGGCTAAATATCTAGTCATTAGCCTATCTTTAACTGCGTAACTTAAAGCCATGTACAAGTCGTGAGGACTTGCAGAAGTGGCTAACTTTCCAAGAGTGTAAAAGAGATGGGCTGTCATTCCTTGAAAAACAGCATCAGAATCCATGCCAGCTTTTTCAGGATCTAAATAACAACCTGGGGTAGGCAAACTTAGATCGAAGGGTTCGTTGGTATTCATTGGATTAGCCATATAACAGACGATAGCCATTTTTTGCAAAATTTCTTTGTTGTAACTTCAGATCCACACTTGTTGAGTATTTTTGCTTTTTTCTTACATATTTCTTAAAGTGGGCCCTCAATAAACTATCTTCCAATTAGGTAGTTTATTTTTTCTCTCATTTCATATGTATTCTTTACTTGCTGAATTAAGTGCACATGATTTAGAAGTTGCTGAAACGTTGATAGGAGTTATTAGGTTTCTCTTGATATTTCTAGCAGCAAGAGCATTAGCAGAAGTATTAGTAAGACTAAGTTTACCCACTATAGTAGGTGAGCTTCTTGCAGGGGTTGTAATAGGGGCATCAGGATTCCATTTGTTGATACCGCCCTCAGCTGGAACCGAATTAAATGAAGGACTTGTAAATGTTATTAGCTCATTAGCATCAATTCCTCCAGAAGCCGTGCCTGACGTTTATTTCGAAAGTTTTCCATCTCTTCAAGCAGTAGCAACTCTCGGGTTATATGCTCTTTTGTTTTTAACAGGTTTAGAAAGTGAGTTAGAGGAATTAGTAGCTGTTGGAGCTCAAGCTTTTACTGTTGCTATGGCTGGAGTAATTTTACCGTTTGCCTTTGGAACTCTTGGATTAATGTTTATTTTCCAAGTAGATCTTATTCCAGCAGTATTTGCTGGAGCTTCTATGACGGCAACAAGTATAGGAATTACTGCAAGTGTTTTTGGTGAGTTGGGATATTTAAAAACAAGAGAAGGACAGATTGTTATTGGAGCTGCTGTTTTGGATGATATTTTGGGTATTGTTATTCTTGCAGTTGTAGTCGCCCTTGCTGCTGGAGGTTCTTTAGAAATTGCTCCTATTGTTAAATTAGTTGCAGCAGCTGTAGTATTTGTTATTGCTGCTATCGCATTAAGTAGAACTGCAGCCCCAGGTTTTGATTGGTTATTGGATAGATTAAAGGCTCCTGGAGCCGTAGTGGTAGCTTCTTTTGTGATACTTGTTTTGTGTTGTTTTGTCGCAACTGCCATTGGATTGGAAGCAGCTTTAGGTGCTTTTGCAGCTGGTTTAATTCTTAGTAGTTCTAAAAATAATCATGCAATTCAACAATCCGTTTTACCTTTAGTATCCTTATTTGCAACTATCTTTTTCGTATTAGTAGGAGCTGGAATGGATTTATCAGTTATCAATCCACTTGATCCAACTAGTAGGTCAGCTCTTGTAGTTGCAGGATTTTTATTAGTTGTAGCAATTATTGGAAAAATTGCAGCAGGATGGGTATTTTCAAGTGATAAACCAACAAATAGATTAGTTGTAGGTTTGGGTATGATGCCTAGAGGAGAGGTTGGTTTAATTTTTCTTGGACTAGGAACAAGCGCTAAGTTATTAACTCCTTCTCTTGAAGCAGCTATTTTATTAATGGTTATTGGAACTACATTTCTCGCACCTGTTCTTTTAAGAATTGTTCTAAAAGATAAACCCCCTAACGATGGTAATAAAATTTCAGATGATGTTGCAGCTGATCCTGTGGGTCTTCTTTAGGAAATAAGTTTATTAGAATCAATCCAAATAAGATTTTTAATAAATGGAAAATTCAGCTCTTATAGAAAGTGATGTAAATTATGACTGGAATTTTTTAAATTACCCCATACATACTGTTTCTGCTAAGCCTGAGCAAACTTTAAAAGATTTTGCAATTTTATTAATTCATGGTTTCGGGGCCTCTACTGATCATTGGAGATTCAATATCCCTATCTTGAGTAACAAATACGAAGTTCATGCGATAGACTTACTCGGTTTTGGAAAAAGTCCTAAGCCCCAAGATGTCGAGTACTCAGGTTCTTTATGGAAGGATCAAGTTGTCGCTTATGTAAAAGAGAAAATAAAAAAACCCACAATTGTTGTTGGAAATTCATTAGGTGGTTACGCGGCATTAGCAGCTGGTGCAGAACTTAATGAGCTAAATGCAGGGGTTATATTGCTGAATGCTGCAGGATATTTTAGTGAAGAAAAAACTGTCAAAAAGAATATGTTGCAAACTTCACTTGAAACAGTTGCCGGTATATTTTTGAAAAATATTGTTCTTCAACGTTTAATTTTTGAGAATATGAGAAATCCAAAAAATATTAAAAAAACTTTGAATCAAGTGTATGTTGATAAAAAAAATGTTGATGATTTTTTAGTTGAGTCAATAAGAAAGCCTTCGCTAGATTATGGAGCTTTTAACGTCTTTAGAAGTGTATTTAACCCATCAGGTCCTCAAGGATTGCCGTTGGATAAGTTGTTCGCAAAACTCAATTCACCATTATTGTTGCTCTGGGGAGGCAAAGATCCTTGGATGAATACCCCAAAAAAAAGAAATTTATATAAAAAATTTACACCAAATAATACAAAAGAAATAATTCTTGATGCGGGACATTGCCCTCATGATGAAATACCTGAATTAGTCAATCAGCATATTTTGGATTGGGTGAGTTCTCTTTAAGTAAAACTTGTGCAAATTAAATTATCTGATAAAGATCTAGGAATTTTTGTATTTCAATTAGATCAAAAAAACTATATTAATTTTTGTCCTGGAAGAGGGGGTGTTATTACAAATTGGGTTTCGGATGGTAAGGAGATACTTTATTTTGATGAAAAAAGATTTATTGATAAGAAAAAAAGTATTAGGGGTGGGATTCCAATTCTTTTCCCAATTTGTGGAAATCTCAATACTACTACTTCAGTATTTGGAAAAGAGTATTTGCCACTAACACAACATGGTTTCGCTAGGGATTTGCAATGGCAATATGATTTTAATGAAAATGAAAAATCTTTATGCTTATTTTTAAATGAATCTAAAAAAACTAAAAAATATTATCCTTTCGATTTCGAACTCAGAATTGAAGTTAAGTTACAAATTAATTGTTTAGAATTTGAAATTACAATCCATAACAAAACAGACTTTGCTATGCCTATAAATTTTGGTTTGCACCCTTATTTTAATGTTTCAGATTTCAAAAATTTAGAGTTTATTGATAATCCACTTGATTGTCAGGATCAAGAAAAAAACATCATAAGTAATACTTTGGAAGAATTAAACAAAATTAATTTAGGAGTTGATCTACTTATGTATACTTCCGGTAGAAGCTCTTTTCGAGATAAAATTTTTGAAAGAGAGGTAACTTTAAATCATCCATATCCTTTTGATTTGGGCGTTATTTGGAGTGATCCTCCTAGAAGAATGATATGTCTTGAACCTTGGACTAGTCCCCGAAATTCTTTTGTTGATGGATTTAGAAAAATTATGATCCCTTCAAATGTTAGTAAAAGATTAAATGCCTCAATACAAATAAAATCTCTTAAGTAATTGTGCAATACTTATGAAATTTGTCGTTATAGATGATGATCCCACAGGCTCTCAAACTGTTCATGATTGCTTATTGCTGCTTAAGTGGGACTATTCAACTTTAGTCAAAGGTTTTGAATCTAAATCAAATTTATTTTTTATTTTGGCTAATACAAGGTCACTATCTGAAAATGATGCGAAATTAAAAGTAGAGGAAATTTGCAAAAATCTTAAGACTGTGATTGCTTCTCAAGCCTATGAAGAAGAAATTATTTTTATAAGTAGAGGAGACTCTACTCTTCGAGGACATAACTTTTTAGAGCCAAGTGTCCTAAATAGTTGCTTAGGTCCTTTTGATGCTACTTTTCATATTCCAGCTTTCATAGAGGGTAAAAGATTAACAATTAACGGATCACATTTTGTTGATAAAATCCCTATTAGTCAAACAATTTTTGCAAAAGATAAAATATTTGGATATGAGACAAGTATTGTTAAGAATCTTTTATTTCAGCAGAGTAAATCGCAAATAAATTTTGAAGATATTCAAAATCTTTTATTGTCAGATATCGAAATGCTAAATGATGAAGAAAATAATATTATTTTTAAAACACTAAAGCACTTGAATAATAATAAACATGTAATTGTAGATATAGAAAATTATTCTCAACTAAAAAAATTTTCTTTAGTAATTAAAAAATTAATTAAACAAAAAAAATTTCTATTTCGAACCGCAGCAAGTTTTATAAGTTCAATATCTGAAAAAAAAAGCATCAATCAAGTTGAAACATTTTTCTCCGATTTAAGAATAAGAAATAAGGAAAAGAGTTTTCTTCCTGGACTGATAATTGTTGGATCTTATGTAGAACTTTCAACAATACAATTAAATAATTTATTAGAGATAAGTAATTGCAATCCAGTTGAATTAGATGTTTTTGAATTCTTTAAAATCACTTCATCAGATAATAATCAGAAGCGAAGGAATTTGTTTAAAAATAAATTTTTGAAAGAAATTAGATTTTCTTTTGCGAAAGGAAAAACTCCTGTTTTGTTTACTTCAAGAAAATTTATGTCCTTAGATTCTTCTGAACTATTTAATTTCTATAATTTACTTGCTTGTTTTATTGCTGAATTAGTCGCAGATTTGAAGTATGAAATAGGATATTTGATTTCAAAAGGTGGAATAACCACAAATTTGATTCTTAGTAATGGACTTAATGCAGATTATGTTTATCTTGAGGGACAGATTTTAACGGGCATTTCAGTGGTGACTCATAACCTAAAAAATGACGAAAAACTTCCAATTGTTACTCATCCTGGAAATATTGGTACTAAAGATTCACTGGTTAATATTTGGAAAGTTTTTGAAAATAAAAAAAATTTTTAAAAATTAGAAATTTGAGATAATTTCTTCAGCAAAACTGCTGCAGGATAAGGGCTCCACTTTCGGTTCCATTAAGCGTGCTAGATCATAGGTGACTTTTTTTTGCTCTATCGCCTTACTTAAACCATTAGTAATTAAGTTAGCTGCTTCATCCCAACCAAAATATTCAAGCATCATTACACCACTAAGAATTACTGAGCCAGGATTAATCTTGTTTAAGCCTGCATGTTTTGGAGCTGTACCGTGCGTAGCTTCGAAAATAGCGGCATTATCTCCAATATTTGCACCAGGAGCCATACCTAGGCCGCCAACGATTGCTGCGGCTGCATCAGAAACATAGTCTCCATTAAGGTTTAATGTTGCAAGAATTGAATATTCTTGCGGTCTAGTTTGAATTTGTTGAAATATACTATCAGCTATCCGATCATCAACAAGAATAAGTTCTTTCCATTTCCCATCTCCGTGAGAATTTGATATTGATTCAATAACTTCTTTAATTTCTTCGCAAATGAATGCTTTTTTGTTGTTTGTAAGTTTGTCAAAACCTGGTTCAATTTTTCGAGCATTATTTTCAATTGAAATTTTTGGATTTTTCTGAATATTATCTAAAATCCAGCTTTCTCTTTCTGTAATGCAATCTTCTCTAAATTCATTTACTGCTAATTCATATCCCCAATCTCTAAAAGCACCCTCTGTATATTTCATAATATTCCCTTTATGTACAAGAGTTACATGCCTTTTATCTCCTGATAATCTTTTAGCATGTTCGATGGCTTTTCTAATATGCCTTTGGCTACCAGATTTACTCACCGGTTTTATTCCAATACCTGATCCGTTTGGTATGGATCTATTTTTTAAATTTTTACTTTTTGGTATGACAACGTTATTTAAGTGATTAATTAATTCAAGACAATTGTTATCCTCAGCTTCCCACTCAATTCCCATGTAGATATCCTCAGTATTTTCTCTATAAACAATAACGTCTAAATTTTGGGGATTTTTGTGAGGGCTTGGAGTTCCTGAATAATATTTGCATGGTCTAACACAGCTATATAAATCAAAGATTTGCCTTAATGCAACATTGAGAGATCTAATACCTCCACCGATGGGAGTCGTTAAAGGACCTTTGATGGCTACACCAAAGTGTTTGATTGCTTCAATAGTATCTTGAGGGAGATAGTTATATGTTCCATAAAGTTCGCAAGCTTCGTCTCCTGCATAGACTTTAAACCAATTAATTTTTCTTTCATCTCCATAGCTTTTTTTAATCGCTGAATCAAGAACGATTTGAGTAGCAGGCCAAATATCCACTCCAGTACCATCACCCCTAATAAATGGGACAATTGGATTATTAGGAACATTAGGTTTACCTTGATTAAAAGTTATTATCTCTCCTTCATTAGGTAAAGTTAATTTTTCAAATTTTGGCATAGCATTGAATTGATAAAAGATAACTCATTAAATTTCCTCGTATTGTAATTTGCGATGAGTTATTTTCTTTAAAACCTAGAAATTTATTATTCAAATGTGAATAGAGAATACTTTATTGATCAGCATTTCAACATCTTTATTAAAAGAAAAAGTAGTTAATAAGCAAGTTGAAGCAAATTATGTCATTTTCAAAAAAATACTCAGCTACTTATGAATGCGAGTTCAAATGTAAGTAATGTTGAAATAGCTAATAAAATTGCTTCTACTGCAGCTTTGTTTCGGAAATATTTTCCAGATGCAAGCGTAAATTTTAGTCCTTGGGACAATTTAAATAATGAATCCATGCAAGATACTATTGATTTTGCGTTTCATTTCCCTGGTTGGAGTCCTCTTATTGAATGTAGAGCAATACTCTTACAATTAAGAATTGAAAATAATAAAAATGACAGAGTTCCGAAATTATTGGGTATTATAATGCGTGGTATGATTGTCCCCTCCGAGAGATGGAGAGTGGCTACCATCGGTGATTGGGAAATGACTGGCACTCATTTACCGCAAAAGGAACAAAAAGATAATCTTTTTTTGGTTTGTAAAGAACTTTATAAGTTATTCTCTACAACATCCGCTGGTAACAAAAATTAGCTGTTTTATGTATTTTCCTTGTAGATTAAATACACTTACTAAAATTATCCAAAATATATGGCAGTCGCTCTTGCAGGACAATTAAGAGAAGGGACAAAAAAATCCCACACTATGGCAGAAAATACTGGCTTTGTGGCCTGTTTTTTAAAAGGAGTCGTTGAAAAAAAATCTTATAGAAAATTAATCAGTGATTTATATTTTGTTTATGAAGCTATGGAAGAAGAAATAGAAAGACTGGTCAATGAGGAACATCCCGTAATAAAACCCATAGGTTTTAAATCATTATTCAGGAAACAAACTCTTGTAAATGATCTTAAATTTTATTTTGGTGAAAACTGGAAGAATGAAATTAATATTTCTCACTCAGCAAAAGAATACGTTGAAAGAATCCGAGATGTTGCAAAAAATTCTCCAGAGCTATTGGTTGGTCACCACTACACTCGCTATATAGGAGATTTATCTGGGGGGCAAATTTTGAAAAGGATCGCTAAAAAAGCATTAAATTTGCAGGGAAATGATGGTTTAAATTTTTATGAATTTGAATTAATTGCTGATGAAAAGAAATTCAAGGAAGAATATTCCCTTACTTTGAATCAACTGCCAATAAATCAAAAGACTGCTGATCAAATTATTGATGAAGCTAATCAAGCTTTTACTTACAATATGAAAATGTTTAAGGAGCTTGAAGGTAACTTGATTGCTGTTTTAGGCAAGATTGTATTCAATTACATTTCAAAAAAAGTAAGGAAGGGAAGCACTGAGACCTAGTAATTTATGTTTGATTCATTAGTTGATTTCCTTAAAACCAATATTAATGAATTAAATGGTCATGAACTGCAAATATCTAGTGAATTCAAAGAACATCACAATGAAGACTCAAAATATATTATTAAAAATTGGCTTTTTTCATCTCCCGAATTTAGAAAGTGGCGAATAACTAGATTAGATGGTGGCAAAAAACTTCAAGTTTTTAATACGGTCGCATATCCTAATTTTGATAGTGAAGTGCCTATCTTAGGAGCTGATATTTTATGGTTTGGAACTTCTCAAAAGTTATTAACAATACTTGATTATCAACCTTTAATTCAAGAAAGTAAGTATCTTGAAAAATATTGTTCAAGTTTAGGAATTATTAAGGAAAAATATTCTGGATTTGATAATAATAAAATGAAGAACATCTATGACTCTAAGAAGTATTTCTCTCCATGGGTCATTATATGTAGAGGAAATAAATTAAACCTTGATAGAGATTTAAATAATATATTCCATTCATTTGTAAATAATTATTTGAAAATTTGTGAATTTAATACTATTAATGAATTTTTGAATGCAGAAGAAATAAAGATTAATCAAATTAAATATGATAAGTACAGTTTTGAGAAAGATCCTGCAGATAAATTGTTTAAATCTTTTTTTGGAGAAAAATGGACAAAAAAATTTATTAATCAATTTCTTTTTACATTAAATAATGAGATTATTTATTGAATGTTAATACAAGATACTATTTTTTATAGACCAGAGTGGAGATGGCATAATTTTCTAAAATATTTAATCAATAATTTAAGTAAATATAACTGTTTAGAAAAAATTATACCCTCCCCATATTCTTATAAAGATTCAACGTATGGTTCAAAAAAATCAAGAAAAAATGTGAATCTTTCAACTTGGGGTGTAATGCATAAAAAAAGAATTAAATTTGCAAGAGCAGTTTGTATTAATAGTCCAAATTATTCTGTTTTGAATTTTTTAATTATTCCAAAAACTACTTATAATATCCCATTCTTTGGAGTAGATTTTGTTTCTCTTCCTAATAGTCATTTGTTAGTATTAGATTTCCAGCCTTCATTAAAAGTACAAAATCAATATAGTAATGAATTATTAGAAAAACTTATAACACTTAAGACTCGTTGTCATTCATCACTCCCATTAGCTGAAACAATGTCTTCAGATGTAGCTAGATTTTTTTCTCCAGGAGTAATCTGGTCAAAATTACCTAAAGAAGAAAGGAGTGATTTTTTAATTGCTAACCAGCTTTATGCCTCTTTTAAGGAATATCTAAATTTGTATTTGGAAATTCTTTTCGACAGTAAGGAAGCCAATATGGATCTTCAACAAGAATTAATAATTGGTCAAAATAATTATTTGAAATATAGAAGAGATAACGATCCAGCAAGGCCAATGTTATCGAGTTTGTTTGGCAAAGAATTTACCGAATCTTTAATTGAAAAAGTTTTATTTACTTCTTAAAAGTCTTATGATTGTATAATTTTAAAATGATATGAAAAAAATTTCTGTTCTTTTTGTATGTTTGGGAAATATTTGCAGGTCACCTGCCGCAGAAGCTATTTTTATTAGTCTACTTGAAAAGAAGGGACTCAAAGAAGTCTTTATTGTAGATTCTGCTGGAACTGGTAGTTGGCATATTGGAAAAAAAGCTGACTCTAGGATGAGAATTGCGGCAGAAAGAAGAGATATAAATATCACAAGCAAGGCTCGTCAAATTACTAGCAAAGATTTTGACCAATTTAACTATATTCTTGCGATGGACAACTCGAATTTTAGAAATATCCAAGATCTTAAAAATAGAACACTGTCAAATGATTCTGCAATAATAAAAAAAATGCAAGATTTTAGATCAGTTTTTAATGAGCAAGAAGTTCCTGACCCATATTTTGGAGGTGATGAGGGCTTTGATTATGTCCTTGATATTTTAGAGGACTCTGTAAACGGCTTCTTGGAAAGTATTTGTTGAAATTAGATTTGAGTATCTTTAGGTATCTTGTCATTATAAAGATCAATAATTTTATCTACTACCTCATCAATGGAATATTTATCCGTAATAATTTCTATTGCGTCATTAGCCTTCACTAGAGGAGAAATTTCCCTATTGGAATCTTCAAAATCTCTTTTCTTTATAAGTTCCTTTAATGTATCCAATTCTATATTTTGCGAGTCTTTACTATTTTTGTCAGATTTTCTTCTTTTTGCTCTTTCATCGATGCTAGCAGTTAAAAATATTTTAAGTTCTGCATAAGGAAAAACAGTAGTTCCTATATCTCTCCCCTCAGCTACAAGTCCCCCTGATTCGCCAATTTTTCTTTGTTCTTCTACTAAGAATTTTCTTACTTCTTTAATTGACGAAATTTTAGAAACGATGGAACTTATCTCTTGGGACCTAATTTCTTTAGTAACACAGTTGTTATTAATAAAAACATCCTGATGTGAATTGTCATTTGACTTGAAAACAATAGAAATATTTTTAAGAATATTCTGCAATATTTTTTCTTTTGTATAATCAATATTCTCTTTAATTAAAAGCCAACTCAATGCCCTATACATTGCACCAGTATCTAAATATAAAAGTTTAAGTTTCTTCGCTATTAACTTTGTTACGGTACTTTTACCTGACCCAGCAGGGCCATCAATTGCAATAATTGGTTTTCTTTTCATTAAAAAAACGTGATCGATTAATCTTGTTTCTCCACATCTTATCGCACCAGCAAGTAAAGAAATATTATCCTCACTTTTTGCTTTTTGGAGGGTATGAGGATGTAAATGTTCTAAATATTCAATTGAAATTTTTTCTGCTGACAGCTTTTTAAGTATTTCTGTTAAACAGAATTTTTTTTCTTGTTGAAAAATTTTTTTTGCTTCTAATAACTCATTTGAGAAAAATCTAATTAATTTTCTTTCTTTTTTTGATAAATGTACATTACGAGAACTTAAAGGAATCCCATCAAAATCTCTTTGTGTAGGAATAGATTTAATAGCAATATTTAATTTCTTTGTTAGGACAAGATTTTTTAAAATTAAAAGTTGTTGCCAATCTTTTTCTCCTAAGTAAAGATTTTTAGGATTGATGAGACTAAGTAATCTATAAACTACTGTACAAACCCCATCAAAATGCCCAATTCGATTTAATCCGCATAATGAAGAAGATAATTCTAGTGGAGCTTTCAGGAATTTAATATTCTCATTATTTGGTGGATATATATCTTCTATACTTGGGATGAAGATGGCATCTGCGCCATTTGCAAAGGAGATTTTTATATCATTGTCAATTGTTTTAGGATAATTCTCTAAATCTATCTTGTTATCAAATTGCAGCGGATTAATAAAAATGCTTACTAGATTTGCATTAGAATTGTCTTTCTTCGCTGTTGATATTAGTTTTATATGTCCATTATGAAGATTACCCATTGTTGGGATGAAGTTAATTTCACTATTAATATTTCGCCTCCAATTTTCCATTTCTTCAGTTTTCCTTATGATTATTTTCTTCACTTTGTTTTTAAAAAATAAATCTATTTGATAAAAAATTACTGGACAAAAGCAATCTTCGGAGGAATATCTATATAGTGAAAGTCTATCATTTTTATTTCATGGATTACAAAACATCGGGTGTTGATATAGAAGCTGGGCGAGAATTTGTTTCAGAAATTAAACAGGCCGTTGAAGGAACGCATACATCTAATGTAATTGAAGGTATTGGTGGGTTTGGAGGTTTGTATAGAATTCCTATAGATATGTTTAAAAAGCCAGTTCTAGTTTCTGGAACTGATGGTGTTGGAACAAAATTAGAATTAGCCCAAAGTAAAAACTTTCACTTCGAAGTTGGTATTGATTTAGTTGCTATGTGCATGAATGATGTTATTACCAGCGGCGCAAAACCTTTATTTTTTCTTGATTATATTGCTACTGGTAAGCTTGACAAACAACAATTATTGCAGGTTGTTAAAGGGATTTCACATGGCTGTGGAGAAAATAACTGCTCATTACTTGGTGGAGAAACTGCTGAAATGCCAGGATTTTATTCAAAAAATAAGTATGATCTTGCAGGATTTTGTGTAGGCATAGTTGACGAGGATAAGCTTATTAATGGTAAAAAAGTAACTGAAAATGATTTAATAATTGCTTTTAAAAGTAATGGAGTGCATAGTAACGGCTTTAGTTTAGTAAGAAAAATAATTCAAAACAATAATCAAATAGATAAAGAATTTGAAAAAGTTTCTCACTTAAATTTTTATGATGAGTTATTGAAACCTACAAAAATTTACAATAATGTGATTTACCAAATTTTATCTGAAAATATAGAAATTAAAGCAATGTCTCATATCACTGGTGGAGGAATTCCAGAGAATCTACCAAGATGTATGCCCTCTGATTTTATTCCTTATATCAATATCAATTCTTGGGAAATACCATTTTTATTTAAATTCCTAAAAGATAAAGGAACGATTCCTGAAAAAGATTTTTGGAATACTTTCAACCTTGGAGTAGGGTTCTGTTTAATCATTGATAAACAATTTAGGGACGCAATATTTAATATCTGTAAAGATCATGACATAGATAGTTGGGAGATTGGAAAGATAGTGAGAAAAAACGATTCAATAGTTAGTAAATTTTTGCCAGAAATCTTAACCTAAATTTTTTTTTCTTTTTTAAATGAGTTTTAAAAATTTTTTTTTATACACAAATGAAAAAGTTAGGTGTAATATAATAAAATTACCACCGAATTATATCGGAAGTTTAAGTATTAAGATTTAACTTTTTATTCAATGCCTTTTGCAAATAATCAAAGAATTACACGTAGACGTAGTTCAGCAGGTCCTACACCTCCAAAAAGACCCATAGGTAATAATTCTGAATTTAGCGGTAGACAAGCTCAAGGCCCAAGACCTACTTTTTTGACATTAAGGGATCATGGAAAGGTGTTTGTTGCTGATTTACCTAATTTGTCCGATGGTCAATTAGCGCATATTAGTAAAGAAGCTAATGAAGTTTTAAATAGTTTGGAAAAAAGGCTTAGTGATCTTGAAAATGAATCTAATATTAGTAATCCTGAAAACGATACACTGATAAAAGCCTCTACCAAAAGAGATGTCACACTGAGATTTATTAAATCAATAGAAGAAGAACAAGAACATAGAAAGAATAATCCCGCTTTACGAGATGCTGCATCTGAGTCCTTACCGAGAACTTTTCTTGAAGTTGCTAGGCATAGATTACCTGGCGCAACTTTTGATTCACTACTTCGAGAGGCTCTTGAAGCTTGTGCAGTTGATGAGAGTACTGAAGAAAATCAAGTTATTGATGAGCCTAAAGAAACTGTAAAAATCATGGATATACCTTCTTCCAACACAAATGCTTCACTTGTTGTTAGTATCGACTCTAGTGATGATTCCAAGAATGGTTCTATTTGATTCAAAACAAGAGTTAACAAATTTTAAGGATCAGAATAATTCAAAAATTAACTTTCTTTCAGAGAAGGAACATATTTTATGTAATCACTGTAAAAGAACTGCATCAAACGGTGTGAGATGTTTAGGAATGTGTGTAGCAGATAATGATTACTAAAATGTTTCTCATATATACAAATTTCTTGATGCAAATATTTAATAAATTAATTTATTTTATTTATCAATGAAAATATAAGGGTATTGTTTATAAATAATAAAGAAAAATTGATTTAAATCGTTAAAGAACTTTATTAATCTAATTTAAAAGACGCTAAACAAATATTTTTTTTATTTTTTTCTAAGCATTTATTTAGTTTTACTTGACGCACCTTTTCTACTTCCTCATCAATGCAAACTCTCAAGTAATTTTTTGCGCTTTGTGGAAATCCTATTTTATTGTATTCGACCCATTTTGATTTTCTACCTGTACATTTTTTTGCTATTTGATTGTAAGTTAAAGGTTTATCCTTAAACCAAAAAGCATCTACGCTTGAGGGAATTGCTAAAACAAACAAAACTGGAATTAATACCTTTCTCATTTATCAATATGGATTAATCTAATTATACATTTGTTAAAGTTTTTTGAACCAACTTTATTTCTAATAATTTTATAAATCATTTAAGCAACTACAAATTTTCATATTTAATCAGAGATAGATTTTTCTCTGTAGTCAGGAAATGAGATAATAAAAATACTACAAATATTTTGTAATGAAAATGTGGCCAACTTGCCGACCACTTGCTGACCAAGTATTTAACTAAATTTCCCCTAATAAATGTATAGTAAGTATCCAAAAATTAAGTGTTTAGAAGGGTTTATAGGTAATTTAGTATCAAAATTAAAAAAGGCGGCACCCAGATTCGAACTGGGGATAAAGGATTTGCAATCCTCTGCCTTACCACTTGGCCATGCCGCCGAAAAAGATTCGATTGAATCTTTTTATGATCTTAACAGTAAGGTGTCTCATTCTCTATTATTTATATGCAATGGTCATGGAGAAGATGTAATCGCATCAGAAATCATAAAAAGATTTCTAAAAAAAACAAAAAATAAAAATATTGAAGTTTTGCCTTTAGTTGGAAATGGAGATGTATTTAATTCTATAAAATCAAAGAATTTTCGTAAAATAGGATATTTAAAAGAGCTACCTAGTGGAGGGTTTAGTAATCAAAGTCTGAAGGGATTTTTGCTTGATTTGTTTGCAGGATTTTTAATTGATAACTTAAAAAATTTTTTACTTGTAAAACAAAAGTCAAAAGATAACTGTAAAATCGTCGCGATAGGAGATTTCTTGCCATTACTTTACGCTTGGAGTTCAGAATGCGAATTTAGTTTTATTGGAACTCCCAAAAGTGATCATACTTGGAGTAGTGGCCCTGGTTGGGGTTTGAGCGATTTTTATCATAAGTTGAAAGGTTCTGAATGGGATCCATGGGAAATGTTTTTAATGTCATCTCCAAGATGTAAAAATTTAATTATGAGAGATAAAATTACAGCTAATAATTTGAATAGAAAAAATATTGACGCAAAATACTTGGGTAATCCAATGATGGATTTTGTTAAGCAAAAAAATGAGAAGATATCAAATATTATTTCTCTTAAAAGGATTATTTTATTAGTTGGAAGTAGATACCCTGAAGCTCTTAAAAATTTTGATAATTTTCTTAGTTGTTTAAAAGATTTTGATTTATCAAAGGATTTGGTAATACTTTTACCTTTGAGCATTAATGCGAATGTGATTCAAATTCAAAGTTATTTAAATAAATATGGTTTTAAAAAACAGAGTAAAGTTCAATTTTTGATTGATGAAGATTCAGTATGGAAAAAGAAAGATCAATATGTAGTTATTGGAAAAGGTAAATTCAATTTATGGGCCAATATGGCAGAAGTTGGCTTGTCTAATGCAGGAACTGCTACAGAGCAAATTGCTGGCCTTGGTATTCCATCTCTTTCTTTACCGGGTTCTGGACCACAATTTACAAAATCATTTGCAAAAAGGCAATCAAGATTATTAGGAGGTAGTGTTTTAGTATGTAAGAACAAAAAAATTCTTTTACAACGCTTAAGTTTACTTTTAAAAGACAAAGTTGATAGGTTAGAACAAGCTAAAATTGGCAAAAAAAGAATGGGGGGATCTGGAGCAAGTAAAAAAATTGTAGATTCCATAAACCTTCATTTGTTATCTTAGTAAATGGCATTAGCGTATTAATTATTAATTCTTTTATGTATCCTATAAATGATCGGCAATATTTAAAAATTTGCGCAGAGATTGCCAAACTTATGAGTATAAGCTTATCTTCTGCCAAGAAGAAAGTAGAAATTCAAATTGCAAAAAAAGGGTCGAAAACTATTCAAGAAAAAATAAAAGTCGCGCAAAATGTCTTAGAAAGTTGTGAAAAAAATGATGGAGATAAATTAAGTTCTTCCAGAATACTTGATAAGCTTATGGAAACTCTTGATGGTGAAGATAATTTTTTAACTGAAGATTGATTCTTAATGTTCAAATATATTGGAGAATCTTAGTATGTCTAAATCAGCATGTACAGAAACTGTTTCGAAACATTTTTGAGCTAATTCATATCTATTCTCTCTTTTTAAGATAACTTTCAATTTATGCATGGCTTCAATTAAATATCTAACATCATTTGCTGCATAATCTAATTGATCTTTTGTTAGATCTTCGTTGCTACCCCAATCACTGCTTTGTGAGCTTTTGTCTAATTCTATACCTAACAATTCATTAATTAAATCTTTTAAACCGTGTTTATTTGTGTAAGTTCTGGCCAACTTGCTAGCAATTTTTGTACAAAAAATATTTTTTGTATTAATTTCAAGATTGCATTTTAAAGCTGCTATATCAAATCTCGCATAATGAAAGATTTTAGTAATTTTGTCATTTTCAAAAAGTGCCTTTAAATGAGGTGAAGAGGATGTATTAGGTTCAATTTTTATGCAAGATGTTCTTTTAAATTCATTGCATATTTGTATTAAACAAAGTCTATCTCTTCCATGAATCAAACCCATAGCTTCAGTGTCAATAGCTAGGTAGGATGATTTTTTATAAAGATCGAATAAATCTGCTGATAAATCATCATAAAGAAGATCAATATTTTTATGTTCGATAGTCATTTTTAACAAGTATTTTAAAGTAATTTAAGAAATAGAATATTACTTAAGATTTATTTAATTAAAAATTTTTATTTATATAGGTTTATTTTACAGACTAAATCTAAAAAATTATAATATGATGTAACTTTAATTTTTATTCTCGAGTTACTATAAAAAATTTATTTAATGTCCTATTCCTTAAATTCAACATTATTGCTGACAATTCTTTTGGCCATAGGATTATTTTTTTTTCTTAAAGCTTCAAGTAAAGATAGAACAACCATTGTTGAGATTTCATCTTCTCAACAGCCTGTTAAGGTTTTAAATGGTTTATGTGAATGGCTTAGTTTGAGGGGATGGAAGCAAACGGGAGGTGATTATGAACAAAGAATTTTAATATTTAAGGGACAAGTTGTTTCTAGTAAATTTTTAGCAATTTTTTTAGGTTTTCTTGGAGGTTTTGGTTCTTGTGCTTTGGGATTAGTAATTATTCAGATATATCCTGAATTAGGTTGGTGGCCTATTCTTTTAGGACTAATTGGTGCCCCTTTGTCTGGCATTGTTTATTTTAAAAAATCAGCAAGAGAGGAGAAATTTGAATTAAGGTTGATCAACGAAAATGAAAATGATTCAACTTTTATGAGATTAAGAGCGCATAGGGATGAATTAATCTCTTTAGAAAATGAACTTGGAGAAAAACTTCAATTAAAAAGTGACGGCTCATTATTTAAAACACCTATTTAGATACTTTTTAAAAATTATTCAATAATTTTTAATCAAAGATATTATTATCCTTACAGAATTTCTCTAACTCTTTATCATTTAACCAATCTTGTGGCTTTGTAAAAATTGATGTGAGTAATTCCTCTCGAGAACCCTTTTTAGCTTTATATCCATATTCCCATCTAGCTAAAGGCGGTAAAGACATCAATATAGATTCAGTTCTGCCGTTTGTTTGTAGTCCAAAAATCGTCCCTCTATCCCAAACTAAATTGAATTCAACATATCTACCTCTTCGATATAGCTGGAATTCTCTTTCATGAGAAGTATATTTTTGAGAAGCTCTTTTTTCAACAATTGGTAGATAAGAAGGTAGGAATGCTTCCCCACAGCTTTCTGCTAAAGAAAATAAATCATCCCAATTTAAATTAGATTTACCAATATTTTGTGAAGCTTTTGATGCTTCTCCATTTTTTTTATTTCCTCTATAAATATTGTCAGAACCGTCTTGATAATCATAAAAAATACCTCCTATGCCCCTAGATTCATTTCTGTGCTTTAAGAAGAAATATTCATCACACCAAGGTTTGAACACTTTATGTAAATCCTTATCAACTTTTTCACAAGCATTTTTATGCTCCGTATGAAAATTTCTCACATCAGAAAGATAAGGATAAAAAGGGGTTA
The DNA here is from genome assembly GCA_003214115.1 of Prochlorococcus sp. AG-418-I21. Taxonomy (GTDB): domain Bacteria; phylum Cyanobacteriota; class Cyanobacteriia; order PCC-6307; family Cyanobiaceae; genus Prochlorococcus_A. The sequence continues at coordinate 88,627 of QCMA01000001.1, read as the reverse complement.
AGTCTGCACCTCCGCCAAACCACCAAACAGGACCTGCTTCGAAATACCGATAATTCAAGTGAACTGTAGGAACATAAGGATTCTTTGGGTGCAACACCATAGAAGTTCCTGTTGCAAACCATTCATGACCTTTTGCTTCTGGCCGTTGAGAGATTATTGATTGAGGTAATTCTTTCCCCTGAACTTCCGAGAAATTTACTCCTGCTTGTTCAAAAATAGAACCATTATTCAATACTCTTGATCTTCCACCACCACCTTCGTCTCTCAGCCAGGATTCTTCTTTAAATTTCTCTTTGCCATCTACAGTTTCAAGCCCAGAACAAATTTTGTCTTGTAAAGTTAATAAGAGATTTTTAGTTTTTTCTCTCGAGTTTTTAGGAGGTTCTTTCAACATGTATTTAGTAAATCTTGAAGAAAAAAATTTTTTTGGTTAATTATAAGTTTCCCTTTATAATTTCTCTTAGGGGGTCCTTATTGCCTATTATTTGATAGTTCGACATAGTTCTTAATCTTTTAAACAGTCGACTACCTTGTCAAAATATTTAAAAATTTAATGACCACAATAGAAGATGCGAATTTTGCTTTACAAAAAGTTCTAGATGCTGGATCACAGAAGAATGTAATTGAATTAGCTTGGATTAAAAACGTAAGAGTAACTATACCGAGAGTAATCGTAACATTATCATTACCATCATTTGCAAATACTCAGAGAGATAGAATTGTACAAGAGGTTAGAAAAGTACTACTGAATTTTGAGGATATTGATGATGTTCAAATAGAGATAGATAATAATCCTCCCAAAACAGAACCTCAAAATCAAAGTAATGCTCCTGAGTTGCAGAAGATTGATGGAATTCGACATATCATAGCTGTTAGTAGTGGTAAAGGTGGAGTTGGTAAAAGTACTATTGCAGTTAATCTTGCTTGTTCTCTAGCTAAATTAGGCTTAAAAACTGGTTTACTGGATGCCGATATATATGGACCTAATACTCCCTCAATGATGGGAGTTGCCGAACAGAATCCAAAGGTTACAGAAGGAAGTGGCAGTGATCAAAGGTTAATACCAATAAATAAATATGGAATTTCATTGGTATCAATGGGTTTTCTTATAGAGGAAGGTCAGCCAGTTATATGGAGAGGACCAATGCTCAATAGTATTATCCGACAATTTTTGTACCAAGTTGAATGGAATAACCTTGATTTTTTGGTTATTGACTTGCCTCCAGGAACAGGAGACGCTCAAATATCCCTTTCTCAATCAGTGCCTATTTCTGGAGCTATAGTTGTCACTACTCCTCAACAAGTATCTTTGCAAGATGCAAGGAGGGGATTAGCAATGTTTAAACAACTCGGAGTACCTTTACTGGGAATTGTAGAAAATATGTCAGTATTCATTCCTCCAGATATGCCAGGTAAAAAATATGAAATTTTTGGTAAAGGTGGTGGACAAACATTAGCTAAAGAAAATGATTTACCATTATTAGCCCAAATTCCTATTGAAATTCCTCTCGTTAATGAGAGTAATAAAGGTGTACCAATCTCAATAAGCCAGCCCAATAAAGAAAGTTCTGTTGTATTTGGTAACTTAGCACAAGTAATTAAGGATCAATTTGTTAATAGTTAATTGATGTTTAGGAGAATTTCTTTATTTAATAACAGAGGTTTCTTACAAAAAAAAGACAAATTTAATAGAGGTTTTTTATTTTCTCCTCTACTTATAATTCCCCTATTTTTAGTTATTATTTCGGGTGTATTAATAAAAAGTATTCAGGGTGATTTCTCAGTATCGAACTATTTAAGCCATATCCTAACGGGTTTTTTTGGTTATTTTTTAGCATTTTTTATTTCTTATATACCGTTAGAGAGACTTAGAAAGTATTTTGTTCCATTTTATTTGTTTACTTTAATATCCTTATTACTAATTTATTTTTTTGGGATTTCAGTTTCTGGAGCTCAAAGGTGGCTAAACATTGGTATCTTTTCTTTTCAACCTTCAGAAGTAGCTAAACTTAGTACTGTCTTAACTCTTGCTTTAGTACTCGACAAAAAAATAATTTTAACAATAAGAGATTTAGTATTGCCCTTATTAGTAGTGGTTATTCCTTGGCTATTAATTTTCTTTCAACCGGATTTAGGTACCTCTTTAGTTTTACTTGTTTTGACAAGTGTAATGCTTTACTGGTCGCAAATGCCCATAGAGTGGATTTTGATATTAGTGTTTTGTATTATCACTTCTACTTTATATCTGACCTTACCAACTCTTCTTATTTTCTGGATTCCAATTATAGGATATCTTGCTTATAGATCTTCGAAAAAGAAAATTATTTTTTCTGCACTCGCTATTTCGTTCCATTTATTAGTGGCAAAATTGACACCAATTTTGTGGCAATATGGCTTAAAAGAATATCAAAAAGATAGATTAGTTTTATTTTTAGATCCCAATAGAGATCCATTAGGTGGCGGATATCATTTGATACAGAGTCAAATTGCAGTTGGTTCTGGAGGATTATTTGGGACTGGTTTGCTACAAGGTAAGCTGACTAATTTGCAATTTATACCGGAACAACATACTGATTTTATATTCAGTGCTTTAGGCGAAGAATTGGGTTTCGTGGGGTGCATGATAGTTTTATTAATGTTCTTTTTTTTGATCAAAAAACTTATTAATACTGCAACAAATGCTAGGACTAACTTTGAATCTCTAATTGTTATAGGAATAGCCTCAACTTTTTTATTTCAAATAATTATTAACTTATTTATGACTATTGGATTAGGACCAGTTACTGGGATTCCCCTTCCTTTTATGAGTTATGGTCGGACGTCATTGGTGACTAATTTTATATCTATTGGATTTGTTTTATCTATATTGAAACGTTCTAGATCACTAAGAAGTTGATGAAATCACAAATAACCATAAAAAAAATTCAAGACCTTTTGCTAAAAGGAGTTCAAACTATATATGTTGATGATGATACATCCCGAAGAATGTGGTGGGCTTCTTTAGAAGTTATTCAAAAAGATTTTCTATCTCAGAATTATAAACATGGGGGGATTTGGGTTGCCTCACCTTTGCCAGCTTTTAATGATAAAAAATTTTTAAATCAGCTTCATGGATGGCTTTGGTCTCCTGAGGGGTTTCCGTACTTTCAAAATGAGAATGCAGGTTTTTTACCAGTCAATAATGCAGACAAGATAAAAAAAGATTTCGATTTAGTTAGTAATTATAAAGTTTTAAGTCTTAGTCAAGAAGATGGTTATGAACCTTTTTTGATGATAATCACCCCGAATTTTCAATGCATATTATCAATTGTAGGAGACAAAGATAAGAAAATTCTATTAATGAAGTGTGATGAAGAAAGTCTAAAACTGGCCATTGAATTAATGCATGCAAAATTAAATCAAGAAAATTATGAGGAAGGAGTAAAATTTCGTAAAGCAATCAATAATTTAGATAACCTAAATATTAATAATCAATTTGAAAAATCTTTTTGGCCAATATTATCGGCAAAATTAGCAAATATTGACCCAAACCGTAATATACAGAATTCTGTAATGAACGATGAAAAAAATGTGCAAATAACTGAAGCAAAATTATTACGTGCTATATCTCATGAAGTAAGAACCCCTTTGACAACAATAAGAACCCTCATAAGTTCTACTTTAAAAAAATATAAGATGGACGAATCAATGAAAAATCGTTTAATTCAAATAGATAATGAATGTAATGAACAGATTGATAGGTTTGGTTTAATTTTTAATGCAGCAGAATTAGTGAGTAATGAAGTTACGTCTTTAAATAACCTGGCAAAAATTAATTTAGCTGAAATTTTTAAAAAGCTATCTCCTTTATGGAATAAACAGTTAAATCGACGTGGGATTTCTTTAAAGATTGATATCCCCAATCAACTTCCGCAAATTTTGAGTGATTCTGAAAAATTGGAATTAATGTTAAGTGGATTAATTGATAAAAATACTAGAGGATTAAAAGAAGGTAGCACATTGATTTTGGAATTAAGACCAGCTGGTCAAAAACTTAAACTTCAATTAAAAGTACGAAAATTAGAAAGTAATCAAAAAGAAATTCCAAAAAAAGATAACGGTTCTGATATTGGTCCTGTTTTAAATTGGAACCCTCAAACAGGTAGTTTACAACTTAGTCAAAATGCTACTCAAAAGTTGTTAGCTAGTTTAGGAGGGCATGTCACACAAAGGCGTGATACAGGATTGACAGTATTTTTTCCGATTTCAGATTCAAAATAAAATGAGAAAGAAATTTTCCATATATTAAATAATGTAGAAAATTTCCTTTAAATCTCTAATTTTGCAAAATATGAATGCTAATTTCTTATTAGAAATAACTTAAAATGAAGGATGACTGAAACTTTAGTTGGTCAATTTCCAAAGCATATAGGAAGTACTGGGGGTTTATTAAACTCAGCAGAAACCGAAGAAAAATATGCAATTGTATGGAAAAGCTCCAAGGAACAAGCTTTTGAATTACCCACCGGTGGAGCGGCTATTATGCATGAGGGTGATAATTTAATGTACTTTGCAAGAAAAGAACAATGCCTCGCTTTAGGGACACAACTAAGAGCTTTCAAACCAAGAATTGAAGATTTTAAAATCTACAGAATTTTCCCAGGTGGTGATATTGAATTTTTACACCCAAAAGATGGTGTTTTCTCTGAAAAAGTAAACGAAGGCAGAGAGAAAGTAGGGCATAATCCCAGAAGAATAGGTGAGAACCCTAACCCAGCTGGTTTGAAATTTACAACTAAGAATACTTTTGATTAACTTTCTTAAAGTTGATATAAAAGAAGAAAATAATTATAATTTGGGTTGACATTATTAATATGATCAGCTCACAAAAAGATAGTTTTTTAAAGGCTTACAACGAAGGTAAAAATTTTATACCTATCATTCAAACTTGGCCAGCCGATTTAGAGACCCCATTGTCTACTTGGTTAAAATTATCCTCAAGAGATTCCCATGGTGTTTTTCTTGAATCCGTTGAAGGTGGGGAAAGCTTGGGTAGGTGGAGTATTATTGCTACTCAACCTCTTTGGGAAGCCGTTTGTTATGGAGAAGAAATAGTTAAAACTTGGAATGATGGCAAAATTGAAATCCATAAAGGTGATCCTTTTGATATTTTAAGGAGTTGGACAAAGGAATATAATTCAATCATGCTTGATGACTTACCATCAATTGGACAGTTATATGGCTCTTGGAGTTATGAACTAATAAATAAAATAGAACCAAGCGTTCCAATAAATGAAATACCAGCAAACAATATCCCTTATGGTTCCTGGATGTTTTTTGATCAGTTAGTTGTTTTTGATCAAATAAAAAGATGTATTACTACAGTGGTTTATGCAGATACAACTTCTTCAAAAGAGTCTTCGATTGAAGAGTTGTATCTAAACTCAATTTCTAAAATTCAGAAAACTAGAAATTTAATGCGGGTTCCTCTAAAAGAAAATGAGTTTTTAGATTGGAATGAAAATGAGAATTTGAATTTAGATCTAAAAAGTAATTGGAAGAAAAAAGATTTTGAGGATGCAGTTCTCTCTGCAAAAGAATATATAAGAAAGGGAGATATCTTCCAAATAGTTATAAGTCAGAGATTCCAGACTCAAGTTAATAGTGATCCCTTTAATTTATATAGAAGTTTGAGGATGGTTAATCCATCTCCATACATGTCATTTTTTGATTTTGGCTCATGGTATCTAATAGGTTCGAGTCCTGAAGTAATGGTTAAAGCTGAAAAAAATAAAAACAATCAGATTGTTGCAAGCTTAAGACCAATAGCTGGCACAAGACCCAGAGGTATTGATAATAAACAAGACTTGGAATTAGAAAAGGATTTATTAAAAGATCCAAAAGAGATAGCTGAGCATGTAATGCTAATTGATCTCGGGAGAAATGATCTTGGAAGAGTTTGTGAAATTGGTACTGTGAAAGTCAAGGATTTGATGGTTATTGAGAAATATTCACATGTTATGCATATAGTTAGTGAAGTTGAGGGAATCTTAAAAAACAATGCTGATGTATGGGATTTGCTGAAAGCATCTTTTCCCGCTGGTACAGTGACTGGCGCGCCAAAGATAAGAGCTATGCAATTGATTAAGCACTTTGAAAAAGACGCTAGAGGACCTTATGCCGGTGTATACGGATCTATTGATATTAATGGTGCATTAAATACGGCAATTACTATAAGAACTATGATAGTTGAACCCACAATAGATGGGAAATATGAAGTTTCAGTGCAAGCAGGAGCTGGAATAGTTGCTGATTCTTTTCCTGAAAATGAATATCAAGAGACGATAAATAAAGCAAAGGGGATACTAAAGGCATTAGCCTGTTTGGATAAGTAAATGAGTCAAAATAATCTTTATAAGGGTTTTGAGGTGGAGCTTTTCACAGGTTCTTATAATTCTCATATTGGTGTATCGGCTGAAATTGAGAAAAAATTTACTGATTTTGTAAAAGAGCCAGATAACAGAAACGTTGAATATATAACAACACCTGAAAAAGACTACAATTTTTTATATGAGAAATTAATAACTCCAAGAAAAAAGTTAAGACAATGGTTAAACAAAAAAGAGTTAACGATCATTCCTTCATCCACTTTATGTTTTAAACACGATATTCGATTTCAAAGATCGGATATTGACAATGTTTATCATCAATTTATACAGGATAATTATGGGACCTCCATTGCAACCTCAAGTGTACATATAAACATAGGAATAGATGATTTAGATAAGCTTTTTGCGGCTATTAGACTAATAAGATCTGAGGCCGCTTTATATTTATCCCTAAGTGCTAGTTCACCTTTTTTAAATAATAAAATTACGGAGAATCACTCTCAGAGATGGATGCAGTTCCCTAAAACACCAAGTAAGGTACCTTTGTTTGTAAATCATACTTCTTATGTCGATTGGATCGAGGAAAATATAGCTAATAAAAATATGCAAAATATTAGACATTTTTGGTCTTCAATCCGGCCAAATGGTCCCCAAAGACCTTTAATTCTTGATCGTTTGGAATTAAGAATTTGTGATTTTGTTTATGATATTAACTTGCTTTTAGGCATAACGGCCATGATAGAACTAAGGATTTTAAATCTTTTTGAAAATATAAATACTTTAGATCCTTTGAATGTCAGTTTTTTTTCTATTGAGAAATTATCAGAAATATGTGATCAAAATGAAACTAATGCTGCTAAAGATAGTCTGAATTCAGAATTAATTCACTGGCAAAATGGCAAAAAAATTATTTGTAGAGAGTGGATTCAAAACTTATTATCAGATTTGTCATCCACAGCAGAAAACTTTGGTATGAAACATCTTTTGCATCCTATCTACAAAGTCCTTGAAGAAGGTAATCAATCTATGAAATGGGTAAAACAATATGAAAAAGGTCTTTCTATTGAGCAAATCATGAAAATTTCTATCGAAGATATGATCAGGAGTGAAGGCAAGAATGTTTGATTATTTAAATAAATATTTGATCTGAACATTTTTACTTGTGACATAATGATTATATGGAATCTTTTCGACAGATAAAAAATAATAACGTGGATCTGATAAGTAACAATGATCCACTAGATAAAAATCGTCTTTTAATAGAAGATTTATGGGAATCTGTACTCAGAGAAGAATGTCCAGCTGATCAAGCAGAGAGATTGATACAGCTTAAAGAATTAAGTTATTCAAAACAAATTGATGGTGATAGTTCAAAAACTTTTAAAAATGAAATAGTTGATATTGTAAATTCTATGGATTTAGCAGAATCCATTGCAGCAGCAAGGGCGTTTTCATTATATTTTCAACTCGTGAATATTTTGGAACAAAGAGTTGAGGAAGATAGATATATTCAAAGCTTTACTAATAAGGATGTTCAAAAGTCGCCTGACAACCTTGATCCGTTTGCGCCGGCATTGGCTAGACAAAATGCCCCAGTAACTTTTAGAGAATTATTTTATAGGCTGAGGAAATTAAATGTACCACCAGGGAAATTAGAAGAGTTATTGCAGGAAATGGATATCCGTTTAGTTTTTACTGCACATCCGACTGAGATAGTTAGACATACGATTAGACACAAGCAAACAAGAGTAGCAAATTTGTTAAAAAAAATACAAATTGAGCAATTTTTAACAAATGAAGAAAAAAATTCTCTAAAAAACCAATTAAAAGAGGAAGTAAGACTTTGGTGGAGAACAGATGAATTACATCAATTTAAACCATCAGTTTTAGACGAAGTAGATTATGCCTTGCATTATTTTCAGCAAGTTTTATTTAATGCGATGCCTCAATTGAGGGGTAGGATCACTGAAGCACTCACCGAAAATTATCCAGATGTTCAATTGCCCTCCGAATCTTTTTGTAACTTCGGTTCTTGGGTTGGCTCCGATAGGGATGGTAATCCTTCGGTCACTCCTGAGATAACATGGAGAACTGCTTGCTATCAAAGGCAGTTGATGTTGGAAAGATATATTATTGCGACATCCAATCTTAGAGATCAATTAAGTGTCTCGATGCAATGGAGTCAAGTCAGTTCTTCTCTACTAGAGTCTCTCGAAACGGACAGGGTTAAGTTCCCAGAAATTTATGAAGCCAGGGCTACAAGGTATAGATCAGAGCCTTATAGATTGAAATTAAGTTATATTTTAGAAAAATTAAGGTTAACACAAGAAAGAAATAATTTATTAGCTGATAATGGGTGGAAATTTGACTTAGAGGGGGAAATTGATAACAAAAATCTAGATAAAGTTGAAAACTTATATTACAAGTCTGTCAACGAATTTACTTATGATCTCGAATTAATTAAAAATAGCCTGATTAGTACAGATTTAACCTGCGAGTCTGTAAATACCTTACTTACTCAGGTTCATATTTTTGGATTTTCACTAGCAAGTTTAGATATTCGTCAAGAGAGTACAAGGCATAGTGATGCTATACAAGAGCTTACAAATTATCTTGATTTATCTTTGCAGTATGACCAAATGTCTGAGGAAGAGAAAATTAAATGGCTTATAGACGAATTAAATACAAAAAGGCCCCTAATTCCATCTGACGTTAACTGGACAAAAACTACAGAAGAAACCTTTTCAGTTTTTAAAATGGTTAAGAGACTACAGCAAGAATTTGGAAGTCGTATTTGTCATTCTTATGTAATTTCAATGAGTCATAGTGCATCTGATTTGCTTGAAGTTCTCTTACTGGCAAAAGAAATGGGACTTCTTGATCAAAATTCACAAAAGTCAAAACTATTAGTTGTTCCTCTTTTTGAAACTGTAGAAGACCTTAAAAGAGCACCAGAAGTAATGGAAAAGTTGTTTAAATTAGATTTCTATAGATCATTATTGCCAAAAGTGGGAGAATCTTTTAAACCTCTGCAAGAATTAATGCTTGGATACTCTGATAGTAATAAAGATTCGGGGTTTGTTTCTAGTAATTGGGAAATTCATAGAGCCCAAATAGCTCTTCAAAACCTTTCAAGCAGAAATAACATATTGCTAAGACTTTTTCATGGAAGAGGTGGTTCTGTAGGGAGAGGAGGAGGACCAGCTTATCAGGCAATATTAGCTCAACCAAGCGGTACTTTAAAAGGACGAATAAAAATAACAGAACAAGGAGAAGTTTTAGCGTCTAAATATAGTCTTCCGGAACTTGCTTTGTACAATCTTGAGACTGTCACTACAGCCGTAATTCAAAATAGTTTGGTTAATAATAGACTTGACGCTACTCCAGAATGGAATCAATTAATGTCCAGGTTGGCAGAAACATCAAGGTCTCACTATAGAAAATTAGTGCATGAGAATCCTGATTTGTTAAATTTCTTTCAAGAGGTCACTCCAATAGAAGAAATAAGTAAATTACAGATTTCTAGTAGGCCTGCTAGAAGAAAAAAAGGTGCAAAAGATTTGTCAAGCTTAAGAGCCATACCATGGGTTTTTGGTTGGACACAAAGTAGATTTCTTTTGCCAAGTTGGTTTGGAGTAGGCACTGCATTGTCATCTGAATTAAATTCAGATCCACAACAAATTGAATTATTAAGAGTTTTACATCAAAGATGGCCATTTTTCAGAATGCTTATATCTAAAGTAGAAATGACATTATCTAAGGTGGATTTGGAAGTTGCTAGATATTATGTTGATACTCTTGGCAGTGAGGAAAATAAAGATTCTTTTGATGAAATTTTTGAAGTAATTTCTAGAGAATATAATCTTACAAAATCTTTAATACTCGAAATTACTGGTAAAAATAAGCTCCTAGAATCTGATAGGGACTTGAAATCATCAGTAAGCTTGAGAAATAAGACAATCATCCCATTGGGTTTTTTGCAGGTTTCACTTTTAAGAAGATTAAGAGACCAGACAAGACAACCCCCAATAAGCGAATTTATTATTGATAAAGATGAATCTAGAAGAGCTTACAGTAGAAGTGAACTATTGAGAGGAGCACTCTTAACTATTAATGGGATAGCAGCTGGCATGAGAAATACAGGTTGATAATTGCAATATTTTTCTAAAAAAAAACTTGTTCTTCCAGAAGGTTATATTATTAACTCTTCCCAAATTCCATCAGCTAAAGAAGTTAACAAACTATTAGCGAATTGTGGTTGTGAGACATTCCCTATAAAACCTCTTTCTGAGGCTATTCAGAAAAGTAATTTCTTTTTTACTATACAGACTGAATTAAAAAATAAATTATATGGCTTTGTAAGGGTTACTTCCGACAGGGGATTGAATGCTAACTTGTGGAATTTAAGTGCATTGCCAGGGAATAATCAGCAACTTTATTATTCAATATTGCTTCAAGTAACTCTTGAAAAAATAAACAGAGAGATGCCAGGATGCAGTATTTCTGTTCAGGCTCCAGTATCCTCTTTTCTAAGTTTAGAGGAAAATGGATTCATACTTGATCCAAATGGAATAAGAGTAATGGGATATAAGCTTTAAACATCACCCTACGAGCATGGAGGGATTCGAACCCCCGACTCTCAGAACCGGAATCTGATGCTCTATCCAACTGAGCTACATGCCCTTTAATTTTTCAATTTCTTTAAAGAAAATCTAAATATTTTAAACTTAGCTAATTTAATTAATGAATGCATAAAAAAAATTTTTTTAAATAAATTAAAAATTAAAAATTTTCGGAACCATAAAAGTTTTGAAATTGATCTAAAAGAGCAAAGAGCAATTGTTCTTGGCTCCAATGGTATTGGCAAGTCAAATTTACTTGAATCGGTTGAATTTTTAAGTCAATTAAAATCTAATAGAGCACTAAGCGATAAAGACTTAATAGAGAACGACAGTGATATGGCTGTAGTTATAGGACAGATAAATTTTAAAGACGATTTAAAGTTAAATTTATTCCGAAAAGGGCCTAAAAGAATTTATGTTAATGAATCAATCTTGAAAAAACAGAGTGAAATAAAAAATTATATTCGGAGTGTATGTTTCTGTTCTAATGATATAGATATTGTTAGAAGTGAACCAAGTTATCGAAGAACATGGATTGATAAAGTCGTATCACAGCTTGAACCAGTATATTTAGATCTTATAAGTAGATTTAATAGGCTTTTAAAACAAAGAAGTCATTTTTGGCGTTCGGAAAGTTTCTTAAAAACCCAATCCGTAGATATTGTTGAAAGTTTTGATATTCAAATGTCAATAATAAGTACAAGAATTTTTAGGCGCAGAAGAAGAGCTTTATTAAAAATAAAACCATATGTTGAATATTGGCATAATCATTTAAGTAAATCTCAAGAGCAAATAGAAATAAATTATCTTTCGGGGATACAAAATATAAGTCCAGAAGAAGAAGAAGAGGAAGTTATTAGTAAAAAAATAGCAGAACAACTCTTAAATCAGCGTTCAATAGAAGCATTGACTGGTAAATGTAATTTTGGCCCTCATCGTGATGATGTTGAGTTTCTAATCAATAATGTTTCAGTTAGAAAATATGGTTCATCAGGACAGCAAAGGACTTTTATCTTGGCTTTAAAGATGGCTGAACTCGATTTATTAACAAAAACATTAAATGTTCCTCCAATACTTATATTGGATGATGTCTTGGCGGAATTAGATCTAACCAGGCAAAATTTGTTATTAAATTCTGTTGGTAAAGATAGTCAATGTTTTATAAGTGCGACACATTTAGATAAATTTAATCAGTCTTTCTTAGGCTCGTCACAATTGATTCACTTATAATTTAAAAAAAGGCATGATTTTTAGCTAATCTTAATTTTATATAAATTTCTTAAATGGAAATCTACAAAAAAAGTCAAATTTTAAGTTCCTTAAGTGATGAGCAAAAATTAAGTCATCAAAGTAAACACCTTTTATTGGAACTTTATAGATGCGATCGCGAAAAATTAAATGACGAATCCTTTTTGCGCTGTCTTTTAAATAGAGCTGCTAAATTGGCAAATGCAACAGTTTTGAATTTGATAAGTAATAAATTTGAGCCTCAGGGGGTTACGGCAATTGCATTACTGGCAGAATCTCATATTTCAATCCATACCTGGCCTGAATCTAATTATTCGGCAGTCGATATTTTTACATGCGGTCAAAATATGATGCCTGAACTAGCTAGTCAACATTTAATTGAATCTTTGAGGGCTAGAGAACATTCTTTGCGTGTCATTGAGCGAAATCCACCTTCTGCAGTCTCTAAACAGATCAGAACAGTTGTTTGACAATATTTACCTATTTAATTTTCCGCTTACTAGTCCTTCAAGATCTAAACTTGTGCAATTAAATCCTAAATTAGAAAAATATTGAACCAACTCACTAAAATTATATTTGTTAAAAAATTGCTTTAATTCATCTTGGGGAACTTCTATTCTTGCAGTTGAACCTTGGCATCTAACTCTAACCTCCGATAATCCACATTTTTTAAGATATTCTTCTGCTTTTTCAACCATTTTTAGCCTTTCACTAGTTATTTCATAGCCATAAGGAAATCTTGATGATAAGCAAGGTTGAGCAGGTTTATCCCACCAAGGAAAACCCAATGCTCTTGATATATCCCTAATATCTTGTTTTGAGACTTTAAATTTTGCAAGGGGAGAGATAACTCCTGCTTGTTTTGAGGCTTCTATACCTGGTCTGTAATCTTTAAGATCATCCAGATTGACTCCATCTAAAACAATCTTGTAATTAAGTTTTTTAGAGAGGTAGGTTGTATGTTTGTGGAGCTCTTTTTTGCATGCAAAGCACCTATCCTTAGGATTTTCACTGTAACTTGATTGGTCTAATTCTGATGTTTTAATTTCTAAATGCTTTACTCCAATCCATTTAGCTTGTCTTCTTGCTTCTTCACGAAGACTATTGGCTAATGCAGGAGAAATACCAGTTATAGCAACAGCTTTGCTACCTAATTGCTCGAATGCTAATGATGCTACTAATGTACTGTCAACTCCTCCGGAATAAGCAATACAAACACTATCAAGATTCTTAATGTATCTTCTAATTGTATAAAGCTTTTCACTTTGTTCATCAGAGAGAATTTCTAGTTGATTGAACATGCTAATTACTTTAAAATTCAAATTACCTATGAATAGGTTGAATTTATTATTAAATCTTTAATAATATTCTTAATCTATATCTTAGATTAAATTTACTAATTTTGTTCAATTGACGAATACGAGTAAAAATAGAGGAATTGGAATTGTCACAGCAAGTGACAGTCAAGAGAGATCAAAAGGTCAATTACATATTTATGATGGAGAGGGTAAGGGGAAAAGCCAGGCTGCATTGGGTGTAGTTCTCAGGACAATAGGATTAGGAATATGCGAAAAAAGACAGTCAAGAGTTTTACTTCTAAGATTTTTAAAAGGCCCTGAGAGGCCATATGACGAGGATTCAGCTATAGAGGCTTTACAAAGAGGTTTCCCACATTTAATTGACCATGTAAGGACAGGAAGATCTGAATTCTTTACTGCCGACCAAGTTACAAAGTTTGATGTTGGTGAGGCCGAAAGAGGTTGGAATATTGCTAAAGGAGCAATTGCTAGTTCTCTTTATTCTGTAGTTGTACTGGATGAGTTAAATCCAGTTCTTGATTTAGGAATGCTTGATATCAATGAAGTAGTTGATTCTCTTCAAAATCGCCCAGATGGATTAGAAATAATTATTACTGGAAGGGCAGCCCCGTCCGCTTTGGTAAGAATATCTCAACTCCATTCAGAAATGAGACCACGTTTGATAGGAGACTTATCAGAACCAACCAGACAAAGTAGTTCTAGTGGTGGAATTGAGATTTATACCGGTGAAGGAAAGGGTAAATCTACAAGTGCACTCGGTAAGGCTCTTCAAGCTATCGGTAAAGGAATATCTCAAGATAAAAGTCATAGAGTTTTAATATTACAATGGTTAAAAGGTGGAAATGGATATACCGAAGATGCTGCCATAGAAGCTTTGAGAGAGAGTTACCCTCATTTAGTAGATCATTTGCGTTCAGGCAGAGATGCCATCGTATGGAGAGGTCAGCAACAACCAATTGATTATGTTGAGGCTGAAAGAGCATGGGAAATTGCTAAAGCTGCTATTTTGTCTGGCTTGTATAAAACAATCATTTTAGATGAATTGAATCCAACTGTTGATTTAGAGTTATTACCTGTGGAATCGATACATCAAACTCTTTTAAAAAAACCAGCAGATACAGAAGTTGTAATTACTGGGAGGTGTAAAAATGAACCTTCTTACTTTGAATTAGCTGATGTTTACTCTGAAATGGTTTGTCATAAGCATTATGCAAATGTTGGAGTTGATTTGAAAAGAGGTGTAGATTACTAACTTATTCTTAAAAAATTAATTGCACAATATTTTTTTTATCTTTTCAATGCCGCCTTCAATAGATCTTGACTGAATTTTGAATTTAGACAAGATTCTTGAAGCTTTTTCAGAGCGTTTCCCCGATTTACATATAGTGAAAACCTCTTTATTTAAACTTTCTTTTTGAATAAATTTTAAGTCAGATTCTTGGTTCAAATGACTTAAGGGAATTGAGATAGATCCTTCTATTGCAGATTTAGAAAATTCTTCATTTTCTCTAACATCAATTAAAAGAATTTTGTTAGATTTTGATTTGTATAAACTATTAAAGTCATTAGCATCAATACTGTTAATATTACAGTTTTTTTCACAATATTCATCACTATTATAAAAGCTCTCAAACTGAGACAGATTTTTTATTCGTTTATTTAACTGATCACTTTTTAGATGTAATTTTTTCATATTCATATTCAATAGATCAAAAATTAAAATCTTCCCATCTAAAATTTCACCTTTTTTTAAAATGATTTTGATAATTTCATTAACCTGAAGAATTCCTATTAAACCTGTTGAAACACCCACAACTCCATATTCTTCACAACTAGGGGCAGCATTTTTTGAAGGTGATTCTGGAAGTAAATCTCTTAAATTAGGACTATTTTTATGTAAATTGAAAACACTTACTTGCCCTTCAAAGCCTTGTACACTTCCAAAGACTAGGGGTTTATTCAATATCAGGCATGAATCATTTATTAAATATCTTGTACCAAAGTTATCTGAGCAATCACAAATAACATCAAACTCCTTTATTAAATCAAGAGCATTTTTAGGATTAATTCTCTTTGAAAAGGTTAATATTTCACAATTAGGATTGAATTTTTTAATTCTTTCCCTGGCAGAATCAATTTTAAGATTACCAATAGTATTTGTTTCATGAATTATTTGTCTCTGGAGATTAGACTTTTCAACATGATCGTTATCAACTATTCCAATTCTTCCAATTCCTGCTGCAGCTAAATAAAGCAAAACGGAAGACCCAAGCCCACCTGCACCAATGCATAATACTGAGCTGTTTTTAAGATATAGTTGACCCTCATAACCTATCTCTTTGAGCGTTAAATGTTTTTGATATCTTTCTTCTTCATCAGAGTTTAAGAAATTAAATTTGATATCTTTGGACATTTCGATCAGTTAATGTTTGCGAACTAAACTATGAAAACATAATAATTAAAATAAAAATTTTAGCCTTTTAAATTTTTCTTATTTCTGGGAATTATTAATGTTTTTGTTAGAACAAGACGATAATGTGAAGTTTTTATAAATCAATTTTAAGTTTAAATATCTTCAGAAACCCTACATACCAACGCCTCTAAAAAAATACAAAATGTTTCGGTTCGGAATTTTGCATAACAAAAAGGTAGTCAATAGACGTTTTTTCCGATACTGTCTGGTTCATATATTAAGTTTACTGAATTCATGAGTGATAACACTCCAGAGTCAAACCAAGACCCCGGCTCCGATACAAGCTCAGAAACCAAAAGTTTTTCAGAGAAGTACTCTGATGTTATGGGAAAAGTCAACGAAACCCTTGGTAATGTTGATTGGACTCAAATGGGTAAGTACGGCAAGGCGGCAGGCATAATTGCTGTTGTCGTAATAGCTCAGATAATAATTAAAGTTGTTATTGACACGATAAACTTTTTCCCAATTCTTCCTGGTTTACTAGAACTGCTAGGGGTCATTGTTGTCGGTCAATGGAGTTGGCAAAATCTTCGTACCAGTGAAAATCGTGAAGCTGTTCTAGATAAGGTACAAAATCTTAAGAAGACATATTTGGGGTAGTTAAAGATTACATATTAAGAATTGCTTTTACGTAATCTTCAACTTGGTTTAAGTACCCTCCTCCAAACATATTGGCGTGATTCAATATGTGATAAAAATTATAAATAATAATTCTTTTTTCAAATCCGTTTTTTATAGGAAAAATTCTATGGTATTCTTCATAAAATTCTTTTCTAAAACCTCCAAATAGTTTTGTCATAGCTATATCTACTTCATTATCTGCCCACCAAGATGCAGGATCAAATATAACCCCCTTTCCATTTTTGTCCATTCCTGCATTGCCTGACCATAAATCACCATGAACTAGAGCATTTATTGGTTTGTGATTCAGCAATTCTGATTTAATTTTTTCTTTAACTTTATTTATAATTTCTTTATCTAAAATTCTCGATTTAAGACTTAATAATTGAGGTATTATCCTTAAGTTTAAAAAACAATCTATCCAATTATCTTCCAAGCCTTTTTTCTGATCTGTTGTTCCGATAAAACCCTCAACTGGAAAACCAAACATTTTGGGGTTAGATTCAGCTGATTTTAAGTGCAATTCACCTAAACCTTTTCCAAGCTTTTTTTGGTCAAAGTTATGCATATCTATCCATTCAATTAAAAGAATCTCTATATTTTTTATATTTTTATATGCAATAACTTCAGGAATAATTAAGTTTTCTTGATTAATATATTTTCTCAAATTTTGGAGACAATATTTTTCAAATTCAAGAAATTTTTTGTTTCTAATGTTTCTTTTAAGAAATAACTTTTTGTTTGAAAATTCTATTCGCCATGCATTATGAATATCGCCACCATGAACTTGTTCAATACTTTTTGGATAGGTTTCACCTAATTCTTCACAAATTTCGTTAATTTCAATAGGAGATAATTTTTGCATTTTAATGAAAAAGTCTGAAGTTATTGTTGTAGGCGCCGGTATAGCAGGACTAACTTCTGCAGCGATTTTATCAAAAAAAGGCTTATCAGTTACTTTAATCGAATCTCATACTCAAGCCGGAGGATGTGCCGGTACTTTCAAAAGAAAGAATTATACTTTCGATGTTGGCGCAACTCAGGTTGCTGGTTTAGAGAAGGGAGGAATACATTCTAGAATTTTTGATTTTTTAGATATTCCATTACCAGAAGCCACAATTTTAGACCCTGCTTGCATTGTTGATTTAAATGATGGTGGTAATCCCATACCTATTTGGTATGAAAAAAGTAAATGGATTGCTGAACGAGAAATGCAGTTTCCTGGGAGTCAAAGATTTTGGAAGCTTTGTACCCTAATACATGAAAGTAATTGGATATTTGCTAATAATAATCCTGTATTACCAATAAGTAATTTTTGGGATTTTTCTCAACTTCTCAAAGCACTAGTACCTTCAAACCTTGTCACAGGTATCTTACTTAAATCTACTATTTTTGATCTATTGCGGATGTGTGGATTATCCAAGAATGAGCGCTTGATTAAATTCTTAAATCTTCAACTAAAACTTTATTCTCAAGAGGACGTTTATAGTACTGCAGCATTATATGGATCTACTGTTCTTCAGATGTGTCAACAGCCACATGGTCTGTGGCATCTTAAAAAATCTATGCAGTCTTTAAGTGAATCATTAGAAAGTTCATTAATTAAAACTGGAGTTAATTTAATTTTTGGACAAGAAGTTAATTCTATAACTTTTGATGATGTAAATATGTATTGGCAACTATCTGCTAATTCGAAAAAAAAATCATTTATTTATCAAGCAAAAGATGTGATTTATACCGCACCTCCACAATCTTTGCTCAAGCATTTGAAAGATCCTTTAGAAAGAAAAAAAAATTATAAAAATCGACTTAATAATTTGCCTGATCCAAGTGGAGCTGTAGTTTTTTATTCAGCATTAAAAAAGGAACATATTAAAAAAACATTCTCCAATCATTATCAATTTGTTTCAAAAGAATTTTGTTCTTTATTTGTATCAATTAGTGATGATGGTGATGGAAGAGCGCCAAAAGGTGAGGTTACTTTAATTGCCAGTATCTTTACCAAAACTAAAGATTGGTTTGATCTAGATAAACAAACCTACTTAAAGAAAAAAAATGGTTTCATGAAAAAAATATCCCTTGAATTGGAAAGTCAATTTGATATTGATCCTGAAAAATGGCTACATAGAGAATTAGCAACTCCATTGGGCTTTGAAAAATGGACAAAAAGACCTAATGGAATAGTAGGAGGGCTTGGTCAAAATCCAGATATTTTTGGTTTATTTGGATTATCAAGTAGGACACCTTTTGAAGGTTTATGGTTATGTGGAGATTCGATTTATCCAGGAGAGGGGACTGCAGGTGTTAGTCAGTCTGCATTAATGGTTTCGAGGCAAATTTTAGCTTCCAAAGGTATAGAAAATTTTAGTTTATAAAATTTTGTCTGTTTTCTTTTGCTTCAGCAAGTTTTTTAGAAAGTAAATCCCAATTTTTTTCTTTAATAAGAGATTCCAGTATATTCAGCTTATTTTTAAAATTATTTATGGAATTTAAAACATTAATCTGATTATTAATAGCTAAATCTAGGCCTAGTTGTTCATTGCCTCCGCCAACTCTCGAAGTGTCAGCAAATCCTGTAGCAGCTAATTTTTGCGAGAGATCTAATAAAGATTGATTATTTTTCGTTTGCGCAGTTTCTATGAGGGCAGAAGCTAAAAATATAGGCAAATGAGAAATTAGAGATACTGCTTCATCATGCTCTTTTGGCGAAGCTTGGCAAATTTCACAATCCATTGATTTTATGAGCTCGGAAATAGTTCTGACTGAATTTAAATCACTATTTTGTGTTGGGGTAATAATCCATTTTGCATTTTTAAAAAGACCCTCAAAACCTGAATCAACTCCTTTTTTTTCTGTGCCTGCCATTGGATGAGATCCAATAAATAGAGGATGTGAATTTTCCCATGTATTTACAATTGGTTCTTTTACAGACCCCACATCAGTTAGTATTGTTTCCTGAGGTATTGATGCTACTAATTGTTGCGACGGATTGATCAAATCTTTGATAGGCAATGCCAAAATTATTAGCTCACATTTTTTTAATAAGCTCAGATCACAGCTAACAAAATTTGCAAGTTTTTTATCCTTAGCTTTTTTTTCATTAAATTCATTATTTGCTATTCCATAAATTGTATGATTTAGACTTTGGAGTTTTAATCCTAAAGAACCACCAATTAATCCTAATCCTACAATTCCAATTTTCATAAATTAATTAATTCAAGACCCTCTTTTATTGATACCAATTTTTTGTATATTAGGTTCATAAATTTTGCATATTTTTGAAATTAAATTAATTATAAATGCTTGAAATTTTAAGTCATCAATATTTGAAAAATTTTTTGAGAGATCAAAGTATTAATTGGGAGCACATATATTCTTTTGGGAGGATAGTTTCCAAATGTATTGAAAATGATTCTACCTATCTAATTAATTCAGAAATTTTCTCTAGCTATGATTGGTTAACTCCAATTTTGATTTCTTTATTTTTAAAGGAAGAGGATTCAACTTTTATTTTATCTAAAGAAAAAATCAAATTTATAAGCCAATTTCAGATTGACTCATTAAAAAATCTAGGTTTTAATTTTATTTTGAAAAATGATCAATTTATTTTTGCAAATCATCATGTTCACTTGATAACTATCCAAAATTTTCTTAATGATCCTAATTCTCGTAATCTTAGAAATCATCGAATAGTTTATTCAGGAATTGAGGATATAAAACAGGATTTAAAAAATCATTTTAGGATTTCTTTACTTAAAAAGGATTGGACAAAAAATTTTAAAGAATTCGAATTAATCAATCAAAAATTTATAAAAGTATATGATTCGTTGAAGAAAAAGTTCTTCTTGAGAAAGGTCTTAGGAAATAGTTATATTAATTTAGATGAAAAAGAAATTAGTTTCTTGTCAAACTTTTTTCATGAAAATTCTTTTTTTTCTGATAAATTTTTAACCGTCAACAAAGCATTATCTCAAGGTTGGGCATGCTGGGTAAAGTTAAACGATACAAATTTAGATTGGAATTTGTATTTACAGCCAATAGATGAACTTTTTCAAATAAAAGAATTTTTTTCAAATAATAAATTTGTTTTTTTATCAGCCTTGAGAAAAGATAATTTTTTCCAAATGTATTTTAAAAAGCATAGTTTAGATATTGACTTGGTTATTAATTTTAAGAGTAATTTTGAAGAGAAAAAGATTTCTTTATATATACCCTCTAAACAGTTTCTTCCTAATAATCCTCTTTTTACCAATTCAATCTTGGACAAATGCAAAAAGTTAATACTTTTTAGAAAGGGTTTAACTTTAGTGTTGTCTGATGATATTGATTTAAAAACTAATCTTGCTACAGAATTAGCTTCTACTTACGGGAAGAGAGTATTGCTAGAGACAATTCCCACAGGTAGAAATGAAATCCTTTGCTCTAGTTTTGACTGGTGGATTATGAATTCTTATTTAATTCAAATTCCAGAACAAATTATCATTCCTTTACTTCCGATTCCGAATATGTCAGAACCCATTAATGCAATTACAGTCTCTCATAAAAAGAAGCTCTCTCAAGATTGGTTTAGAGACTTCTTTCTTCCTCAAGCTAGAATTAAACTTGAAAGATCTATTTCTCCTTTAAGAAGAAATTCAGGTAAGTTAATAATCCTAGATGGAAGAGCAAATAAAAGAAACTGGGGAAGATTACTTTTGCAAAACATTCAACCCTCAAAACAAATTAACTATATGCTACCTTTTGATTAGGTTATGATTTTGTAAATAACTAAAGAAATATGGGAGAAGCAAAAAGACGTAAAACACTTGGTTTACCTCCAAAAAAAAATAATACTAAAACTAAAATTGATGAGTCTCCAAGATTATTTGAATGGCTTCCCTTTACAATCAATCAAAGAGATAACCTAATTAAATTAAGTATTAAGGCCAGTTGGTTTGGAATCGGAGGGTTAGTAATCTTATGGATTGTAGTGAGATTTATAGGCCCTGCTGCTGGGTGGTGGACTTTAGCTGATTCTTTATAAATCTAAGCTACTGTTTTTATATCATTAACAGCGATTGTATTAGCAGGATTGCTATTTAATGCTTTCATTGAATTAGAACTGACTTCAGTCCCTTCTGTTAATTTCTCTTTAACCATAGATTCTAATTTATTCCTGATTTCTAAGTTTTGATCAAGCCAAATAATTGTATTATCTCTTCCTTGTCCAATATTTTCTCCTTCATAACTATACCAAGCACCTCTCCTTATGATGATATTAGTCTCTTCTGCTAAATCTAATAAGCATCCTGTTGTACTAATACCTTTCCCAAAGAGAATATCAAATTCTGCAATTCTAAATGGTGGTGCAACTTTGTTTTTTGCTACTTTCACTTTTGCTCTTATGCCATATTCCTCAGTACCTCTTTTAAGAGTTTGAATTCTTCTGATATCAAGTCTTACTGAGGCGTAAAATTTTAATGCATTACCTCCTGTGGTTGTTTCTGGATTGCCGTATGTAACGCCAATTTTTAGGCGTAATTGATTCAGGAATATTACCGTACATCCAGATTTGCCAATATTTCCTGTTATTTTCCTCATTGCTTGGCTCATTAGCCTTGCTTGGCTTCCAATTACGTGATCTCCCATCTCTCCTTCTATCTCGGCTCTTGGGGTTAGTGCTGCGACCGAGTCAACAACTACAAGATCTACCGCACTCGATCTTATAAGTTGGTCAACTATTTCTAGAGCCATTTCACCGGTATCTGGCTGTGAAACTAACAAATTTTCAACATCAACACCTAAAGAGGCCGCATAAACTGGATCGAGTGCATGCTCAGCATCTACAAATGCAGCTACTCCTCCATTTTTTTGGACTTCCGCAATCGCGTGAAGCGTTAATGTAGTTTTTCCTGAACTTTCTGGTCCGTAAACTTCTACTACTCTTCCTTTTGGATAGCCTCCTCCTAATGCTAAATCTAAGGTGAGCGCTCCAGTAGATATTGTTTCTACTTTCATTCTTGAGGCGTCACCAAGTCTCATTATTGAACCTCGTCCAAAATTTCTTTCTATTTGACCTAAGACAAGACTTAATGCCTTGTCTTTTTCTTTTGATTCAGTTTTTTTCTTTTCTTCAAGGCTCATTGTTTGATTTATCGGTTAAAGTTCTTGTAATTATTCTAAATTTGGAAATTTTTATTTAAACCAAACTTCATAAATACAAACTATAGTACATCTGTACTCTAGCTGATTATCTCTAAATTGCAACTAATTCTCCAAGGTTTCCTAATTTTAATAATTTGATTTCATTACTTAACTTATTTTTATCTGATTCTTTCAAATATCCCCAATCAGCTAGGAAGCATGGAATGTGAGAAGTTTCTGAATTTTGTTTAATATCGATTAGAGTTTTTTTTCTATCTTCTATAAAGCCTAAAATTTCATAAGTTTGTGTAAGTTTTTCAGCTATTTTGATTTTTGTTCCTGATTCATAACCAAAAATAAATTCTGGAAAAATATTTAATTGTTTAAGAATTTTTTCTGCAAATATTTTACCTTTAGTTGTTATAACTCCAGTTTTTATTCCTCTTTTGCTTAATTCTTTCATAAAATTTATAATTTCAAAAAAAGGTTTATGTAAATTTACCCACGATTTAAAATCTTTATCAATTTGGTACTTGCGAGACTTATCTAACATTTTTTGTATATCTTCTGCTATCCAGGAATTTTCATTTAATATCCTGTGGCAATTTTGATGATAATTATTAATGAAATCATCTTTATTATCACTTTTTAATGGATTTTCTGTTTTTATAATTTCGTGAACAATTAGAATCATTTCCCAACCATATTTAACCCAAGGCCTAATTTCTTTGAAAGAATTTGGTACTCCTTGATAAAGTTTTTGATCAATAGTGATGTTGGGTGAATTTAAATATCTTTCACAGGCCAGCAAGGAGCTATGCCAATATTCTTGCATTCCATCAACTATTACTCCATCAAAATCAAATAGAAAAATTTTTTGAGAAGACACCAGTTGAATATTAGAACTGGGCCGCTAGGATTCGAACCTAGGAATGTCGAGACCAAAACCCGATGCCTTACCACTTGGCGACGGCCCATTGAATTACCATTTTAATACATGGAAAGATTTTTTTCTATCCAAAAAATACAAATTTTTTATAAACATGGCGCTAGTTTTGAAAAATAAAAATATTATTTGAATGAGCGCGATTTCCATGGCTCTAGAAATTTCTGAGCTTTTTTGATCGCCAAACCCATTATTTCAGGATACTCATAGAGTTTTTTGTTATTTTTGTGAGCAAATTCAATAAGGGGCTGCATAATTTTTCTTGCAGCACTTCCAAATGCTATTCCATCTGGGAGATTGTTTGAATTCAACAATTCATGAGTTTTTTCATTTGTTCCTCCTGCTAATTGAATTAATCCTGGTGGAAGATCTGAACCGATTTTTTCAAACAACTTAACAGCATCTCTACTTGTTGTAGGAGCAAGATCTCCAGACATTGGCCTTCCATCTAGTTGCCAAATAAGGGGAATATCTAGCTCATTCAGAATTTCATATCTTTCCCAAAAAGCTTTCAAAAGATCTTTGGGCTCTTGGGCTTTTTTGAAAGATTGATTTAATCCACAACTAATAGATATCTTGTCTAATTTCATTCCAGAACTTTTAAGGATACTTACAACTTTTGTAAAAGAATCTAGCCGATTGATTTCTGTATGAATTTCTACTGCATTAGGTCTTATTTTTTGAAGTGTTGATGCTAAATCATTTTTTGACAAATTATATTCATATTCACTTATTAGATTTAGAGGACAACTATTTAAACATCTTCCGCATCCATAACATTTACTCTCTTTAATTCCGAAATTATCAATTGCAAAGGTGGGGCATACTTTTTCGCATGGTCTTGGACAACTAGGAGGACATTTTAAAGGATCAAATTTTGCTTTTCGAAAGTGGATATCATTACCATCACTAATACTTATCATTAATCCAGGGGAGTTTTTAAAGACTTTTTTTGCCCAATCGATTCCTTTTTTTGCTGCATAAACTATAGATTCTTCTGCTGCAACGTCTATGTAGTCGACACCAGCAGCAGTATAAATTGCACATAAATCTTCTATGGCAACAATATCTTCATTACTGGCACCACAAATTAACTTAATCCATTTATCTTTTTTATTCTTGGTTTTAATCAAACAATTTAACTTTCAAATTCATCCAAAATATAATTACTTAATGGTTTCCATTCAAGTTTTCTTGAACCCCCCATTTCAACAGCAATTGATAGTTTGTTATCTTGAGTGCAAATCTCTATTAAGCTCTCTAATTCAGATTGAGACAATACTTGACCTTCTAACAACCATAGTAATTTATTTTGATCATTTTCGTTAAATAATTCAGAAGCTTGGGGAATTACTTGTTGCACTTCCCCAAGTGCTCCGTTTCTTCCTACACTTTGGTGACCAAGGTGAGGTGGCCTAACCCCGTGCAATTTGAGCAAGAATACTTCTGGATCTCCAAGTCCTCTTGCTGAGGTTATAAAAGTTTTAAAGCCTTTGGCCCTCATTCTCCTCAAAAGACGAGTTTCATAACCACCTTCAAGGGGAGCAAAAATTGCTAGACATTTGTTAGTTTTTAAATCGTTATGAAACTTTTTCCCTGTGAGCAGTAATGGCATAAAAATAACCTTTATTTCTATTTTATTTTATTTTATGGTACTTGATGATGTACAATTGTAACTCAGTGAATTTTTAAGCTCGCAAGCTAGCCGAGCCTCTGTAAAACTTCACATTTTTTAGCGTTTCGTTAAAAAATTCAGGTGGATTTATCCCAAGAGATACTATCTAGTTTTTAGATAAGTCTCAACCTTATTTAATTGTTTTTCTATTAACTTCGCCCTAAAAACTAAAGGTTTTAGATAATTGAAAAATCATTACGTGCTAGCCTAATTTAGTCTTATGTCTATAGGAATTTTAGGAAAGAAATTGGGTATGTCCCAATTGTTCGACGACAAAGGTAATGCGGTACCAGTGACTCTTATTGAGGCTGGTCCATGCCGTGTCACTCAATTGAAAACTACAGCTTTGGATGGTTACACTGCCATTCAGATAGGTTATGGCCTGTCCAAAGAAAAGCATATGAGTAAACCTGAAAAGGGACATTTGTTGAAATCAGGTGAAGAACTTTTAAAGCATTTGAAGGAATATAGAGTTGAAGAAAATTCATCTTATGAAATTGGAAATCAAATAACTGTAAAAAACTTTGAGGTTGGTCAAAAAGTTGATATCAGTGGTAAATCTATGGGCAGAGGTTTTGCTGGTTACCAGAAAAGACATGGTTTTAGCAGAGGTCCTATGAGTCATGGTTCAAAAAATCATAGAGCACCTGGATCTACAGGAGCAGGAACAACTCCAGGCCGAATTTATCCTGGAAAAAGAATGGCAGGAAGATATGGAGGAAAACAGATAACTACTAAAGGTTTGTTAGTTCTAAAAATTGATGATCAGAAAAATTTGCTTGTAGTAAAGGGTTCAGTCCCAGGTAAGCCAGGCTCAATTGTCAACATTAAGCCAAACAATGTTGTAGGCAAAAAAGGAGGTGAAAAATCATGACAACACTTGAAACTCTTAAGTGGGATGGTAAAAAATCCGGCAAAGTTACTCTTGATTTGGCAGTTGCTAAACAAACTTCATCGTCAGACTTAATCCATCGAGCAGTCCTTAGGCAGCTAGCAAATAAAAGACAAGGCACAGCATCGACTTTGACAAGATCTGAAGTTCGTGGGGGCGGTAGAAAACCATACAAACAGAAAGGTACAGGAAGAGCTCGTCAAGGATCAATTAGGACACCCTTAAGACCTGGTGGTGGAATTATTTTTGGACCCAAGCCACGTTCTTACAATCTTGATATGAATCGTAAGGAGCGTAGATTAGCTCTTAGAACAGCACTAATGTCCAGAGTATCTGATATGAAGGCTGTTGAAGATTTTGGATCTACTCTAAAGCAGCCTAAAACAAGTGACATCATCAATGGCCTTGCTCGATTAGGTATACAAAAAACTGAAAAAGTTTTGGTTATTCTTGATAGTCCGTCCGATGTTATAAAAAAATCCATTAATAATATTGAAAAAGTAAAATTAATTGCCGCCGATCAACTAAATGTATTTGATATTCTTAATGCAAATAAATTGGTAATAGGTCAATCAGCGATAGATAAAATTCAGGAGGTTTATGCATCATGAGTAAATTATTCGATTCTCGTTTAGCCGATGTAATACGAAAGCCAGTTATTACTGAGAAAGCTACAAATGCACTAGATCTGAACCAATATACTTTTGAAGTAGATCATAGAGCGGCAAAACCACAAATAAAGGCAGCTATTGAAGCCTTATTCAGTGTTAAAGTCATAGGAGTTAACACTATGAATCCTCCTAGGAGAACTCGAAGAGTCGGGAAATTTTCCGGTAAACGTTCTCAGGTCAAGAAGGCAATTGTACGTCTTGCTGAAGGAGACAAAATCCAACTTTTTCCAGAATCTTAAGGAGTTTTAATCATGGCAATACGTAAATTTAAACCTTATACACCTGGCACTAGGCAGAGAGTAGTTACTGACTTTAGTGAAATAACAAGTGCAAAACCAGAAAGATCACTAATAGTTTCAAAACATAGAGTTAAAGGCAGGAATAATCGTGGAGTTATCACTTGTCGTCATCGTGGAGGTGGTCACAAAAGGCAATATAGATTAGTTGACTTTAGAAGAGATAAAAAAAACATCAACGCTAAAGTTGCAGCTATACACTACGATCCTCATAGAAATGCAAGGCTGGCACTTTTATTCTACGAAGATGGGGAAAAAAGATATATTATCGCTCCAGCAGGAGTAAAAGTCGGACAAAATGTCATATCTGGAGAAAGTGTTCCAATTGAAGATGGTAATGCAATGCCACTTTCTGTTATGCCATTAGGATCTAGTGTTCATTGTGTTGAGTTATATGCAGGTAGGGGTGCTCAGATGGTTAGATCCGCAGGAGCTAGTGCTCAAGTTATGGCAAAAGAAGGAGATTATGTTGCTTTAAAACTCCCATCTACTGAGGTAAGACTTGTAAGAAAAGAATGTTACGCAACTCTTGGTGAAGTTGGTAATTCTGAAATAAGAAATACTAGCTTAGGAAAAGCAGGAAGAAGAAGATGGCTTGGAAGAAGGCCTCAAGTAAGAGGTAGTGTAATGAACCCATGTGATCATCCACATGGAGGAGGAGAGGGAAAAGCACCAATTGGTAGAGCAGGCCCAGTTACTCCATGGGGTAAACCAGCTCTTGGATTAAAGACACGTAAAAAGAACAAACCAAGTAATAAATTAGTTGTTCGAAGACGCCGTCGCGTTTCTAAGAGGAGTAGAGGAGGAAGAGACTCTTGATTACTTCATTTATTATTTCAATTTCTATTACATAATCATGGGACGTTCACTAAAAAAAGGACCTTTTATAGCAGATAGCCTGCTCAAGAAGGTAGAAAAACAGAATACTGATAATGACAAGTCTGTTATCAAAACTTGGTCGAGATCTTCTACGATTTTACCTTTAATGATTGGCCACACAATCGCCGTACACAATGGCAAGACTCACATTCCAGTATTTATTACTGAACAAATGATTGGTCATAAACTCGGTGAATTTGCTCCTACGCGCACTTACCGAGGTCACATAAGAGATAAGAAAGGAGCAAAATCATGACAAAAACACCTGAAACAACAAAAACGGCAATTGCTCATGGGAATTACATTCGCGGATCAGCCTCCAAAGTGAGAAGAGTTTTGGATCAGATAAGGGGTAGGTCCTATAGAGATGCATTAATTATGTTGGAATTTATGCCTTACAGATCTACAGACCCCATCACTAAAGTTCTAAGATCTGCGGTTGCCAATGCAGAACATAACCTTGGAATGGATCCATCTACCTTAGTTATTTCATCTGCATGGGCTAATAGTGGTCCAGTAATGAAAAGGTATAGGCCCAGAGCTCAAGGTCGAGCATTTTCAATTAAAAAACAGACTTGCCACATCAGTATTTCTGTTGAGTCTGCTCCTACTCAAACTAATGCGGAGGTACAAAACTAATGGGACATAAAATACATCCTACTGGACTAAGATTAGGAATTACACAAGAGCATCGCTCTAAGTGGTTTGCTACTTCTAAAACATATCCAATTCTTCTCCAAGAAGATTTTAAAATTCGTACCTTTATTCAAAAAAAATATGGAGCAGCAGGAATTAGCGATGTTTTAATCGCTAGAAAAGCTGACCAACTGGAACTTGAATTAAAAACTGCAAGACCAGGGGTTATAGTTGGAAGACAAGGAAGTGGGATTGAAGAATTAAGATCTGGCATTCAAAAAACTTTAGGGGATAGAACAAGGCAAGTCAGAATAAACGTTGTAGAAGTTGAACGCGTAGATGCTGATGCTTTTTTACTAGCTGAATATATCGCGCAACAACTTGAAAAAAGAGTCGCCTTTAGAAGAACTATAAGAATGGCCTTACAAAGGGCTCAAAGGGCTGGAGTATTAGGTCTTAAAATTCAAGTAGGGGGAAGGTTGAATGGTGCTGAAATTGCTAGAACTGAATGGACTAGAGAAGGTAGAGTTCCATTACATACATTGAGAGCTGAAATTGACTATGCAACACGTGAAGCTAATACAACTTACGGTGTTCTAGGCATTAAAGTTTGGGTTTTCAAAGGTGAAGTTCTCCCTAAAGAAGAACAAACTATCCCTGTGGGTGCGAGCCCTAAGAGGAAAGCTAGTAGAAGACCTCAGCAATTTGAGGATCGTTCAAATGAGAATTCATAGGAGGTATAAAAATGCTTAGTCCAAAACGTACTAAATTCCGTAAACAACATAGAGGCAGAATGAGGGGTGTAGCCTCAAAAGGTAATACTATTGCATTCGGTCAATTTGCTCTCCAAGCTCAAGACTGTGGCTGGGTAACTGCACGTCAGATTGAAGCAAGCAGAAGAGCTATGACCAGATATATCAAACGTGGTGGTCAAATCTGGATAAGAATATTTCCTGATAAACCCGTTACAATGAGACCTGCCGAAACCAGAATGGGTTCTGGTAAGGGTAATCCAGAGTTTTGGGTCGCAGTTGTAAAACCTGGAAGAATACTTTTTGAAATGGGTGGTGAGGATATCACTGAGGAAACTGCAAAGGAAGCTATGCGTCTGGCTCAATACAAACTTCCTGTAAAAACTAAATTTATCTCCATTGATAAAAATCTTGAAAATTCCTCCCAAGAAAATACAAAAAATAGTAAAAAATCTCAAGAGGAGGTTAAACAATGAAAAACTCAGAGTCACTTAAGGAATTTAAAAAATTAAATTCTGAACAAATTACTGAAAAGATTGACCAATTACGAAAAGATCTTTTTGATTTGAGGTTCAAGCAAGCTACAAGACAGCTCAATGAAACTCATAAATTTAAAATTATCAAGAAACAAGTTGCGCAATTACTCACTCTCAGTAAGAGTCAATCTGCTTCTAAAACAACTTCTGATTAATTATTAGTTATGGCACTTAAAGAAAGAATTGGTACTGTTGTCAGCGACAAAATGGATAAAACAGTTGTTGTTGCTGTTATTAACAGATATCCCCATCCCACTTATAAAAAAATTGTAAGTAGAACTACACGATATAAGGCGCATGATCCAGAAAATACATGTGTTTTAGGTGATCGAGTTAAAATTAGAGAAACTAGACCGCTTAGTGCTCATAAAAGATGGGCAATAGAAGAGATTCTCAATAAAACAAGTCAGGCTAAGGAGGTTAAAAAATGATTCAACAAGAAACTTATTTAACAGTTGCCGATAATAGCGGAGCAAAAAGACTTCAATGTATTAGGGTTTTAGGCTCTAATAGAAGGTATGCGCATGTCGGAGATGTAATCGTAGCAACTGTAAAAGATGCTCTTCCTAACATGGGAGTTAAGAAATCTGAAGTTGTTAAAGCTGTTATCGTCAGAACTAAAGCAACATTAAGAAGAAATACTGGTAATTCAATCAGATTTGATGACAATGCGGCAGTATTGATTAATGAAGATAAAAATCCAAAAGGGACGAGAGTCTTTGGTCCTGTAGCTAGAGAACTGCGGGATAAAAATTATACAAAGATTGTTTCTCTTGCTCCGGAGGTGATTTAAATGTTGGATTCATTAAAGCAAAAGAAAAATTTCCAGAGAATAAAAATGAGAATTAAAACTGGAGATTTGGTAAAAGTAATTAATGGCAAGGACAAAGGTAAAACAGGTGAGGTTTTAAAAACTATCCCACTTGAAAATAGAGTAGTTGTAAAGGGAATTAACCTTAGGACTAAACATGTAAAACCAACCCAGGAAGGAGAAACTGGAAGAATACTTACAGAAGAAGCATCTTTACATGCATCGAATGTAATGTTCTTTTCAAAGGATAAAAATCTTACAAGTAAGATTGAATACTTTATTGATAAAGAGGGGGTTAAGAAAAGAAGATTGAAGAAAACTGGTGAAGTAATTGATTAATTTTTCATCAGAAACCAGATTTCAACTTTTCCTAATTTATCAATTCTGACAAAGACCAGAATTAACAAAAAATTATGACTCTAAAAAATCGCTACAAAGAATCAATAAGACCAAAACTTTTAAAGGACCTTGGTCTTAAAAATATTCATCAAGTCCCTAAAGTTGTCAAAGTCAACGTTAACAGAGGTCTTGGTGAGGCAGCTTCAAATTCGAAAGCTCTAGAAGCCTCTTTAAACGAAATGGCAACAATTACAGGACAAAAGGCCCTTGTAACGAGGGCTAAAAAAGCTATCGCGGGTTTTAAAATTCGTGAAGGCATGCCGATTGGTTGTACTGTAACTTTAAGAGGAGACAGGATGTATTCCTTTTTGGAGAGATTTATAAATCTAGCTTTACCAAGAATAAGAGACTTTAGAGGAGTTAATCCAAAAAGTTTCGATGGGAGAGGGAATTATACCGTTGGAGTGAAAGAACAATTGATTTTTCCTGAAATCTCTTTTGATAAAATAGATTCAATAAGAGGTATGGATATAACCATTGTCACTAGTGCCAAATCAGATCAAGAAGGTAAAGCTCTTTTGCAAGAGTTAGGAATGCCTTTTAGTAAGAATTAAATTAAAACTATGTCAAATCACGATCCAATTTCAGATATGCTTACTCGAATTAGAAATGCGAGTCAAAAAAAGCATACAACCACAACAATCCCAGGTTCAAAAATGTCTTTAAGTATCGCCAAAGTGCTTCAAAAAGAGGGGTTCATTTCTGATATTAATGAAGAAGGTGAAGGTTATAAATCACAAATAATACTCGGTCTCAAATATAGTGGTAAAAACAAATTTCCTACTATCCGATCTATGCAAAGAGTTAGTAAACCTGGTTTGAGAATATATAAAAATACTAGAGGTTTACCAAAAGTTCTTGGAGGTCTTGGAGTTGCCATAATATCAACTTCTAAGGGCGTTATGAGTGATCGCGATGCTAGGAAACAAGGCATTGGCGGCGAAGTCCTCTGCTATGTTTATTAAGGAGAATTAATCATGTCAAGAATCGGAAAAACACCGGTACTTATTCCAGAGAAAGTTACAGTTGATTTTGATGGATTAACAGTTACAGTAAAAGGCCCAAAGGGTGAGTTAAAACGTATCATGCCTGAGGGAGTTAGTTTTGATAAGAAAGATAATACTGTTGTCGTAAGTCCTACTACAACCAAAATATATTCAAGGCAGAGACATGGTTTATGTAGAGCCTTAATTGCAAATATGGTTGAAGGAGTTACTCAAGGTTTTTCAAAGAAACTAGAAATTGTTGGCGTTGGATCAAGAGCACAAGTAAAAGGTAAAAATCTAGTTGTAAGTGCAGGATATAGTCATCCTGTAGAAATGGTCCCCCCCGATGGTATAACATACAAAGTTGAGAGTAATACAAACGTTACCGTATCTGGAATTGATAAGGAAATTGTTGGCAACGAAGCAGCAAAAATCAGATCAATTAGACCTCCAGAGCCATATAAAGGAAAAGGAATTAAATACCATGATGAGAGAATTCTCAGAAAAGCTGGTAAATCTGGCAAAAAATAATTCCAATTAAAAAAATGACCAAACTTTCCAGAAAATTACAAACCCAAAAAAGACATAGAAGATTAAGGAGATTCTTAATTGGAGATGAAACGCGTCCAAGATTGTCTGTTTTTCGCTCTAATAACCATATTTATGCCCAAGTTATAGATGATAGCGCTCAAACAACTATTTGCTCAGCTTCAACTGTTGATAAGGAACTAAGAGAAAAATCTGAGAAATTACCTTCTGATTGTAATTCTTCTTCCATTGTTGGAAAATTATTAGCAAAGAGAGCGATAAAAAAAGGTATTAAGCAAGTAATTTTTGACCGTGGAGGTAATTTATATCACGGCAGAGTAAAGGCACTTGCAGACGCTGCTCGTGAAGCTGGCCTAGAATTCTAACTCTCAATTTTTTACTATGACTGACACTCCAACAAAACAAGAAATCCAATCCAAGAACGATAACGTTCCTGGAGCTATGCCCGTAGAACAAAAAAAGAATAATCGTAATGATCGAAAAAGAAATAGAAGAGGTGATTCAAAAAATCTAGAGAGAGATTCTGATTGGCAAGAAAGAGTTGTTCAAATTCGACGTGTTTCAAAGACTGTTAAGGGTGGAAAAAAAATGAGTTTTAGAGCAATTGTTGTTGTAGGTAATGAGAAAGGTCAAGTTGGAGTTGGAGTTGGTAAAGCAGGGGATGTTATTGGTGCTGTGAGAAAGGGAGTTTCAGATGGTAAAAAGAATCTTGTAAGGGTTCCCTTAACCCCAAATAATTCAATACCGACTTTATCTAAAGGTCGAGATGGTGCTGCTAATGTACTAATTAGACCAGCTGCCCCAGGTACAGGTGTAATTGCTGGTGGTTCAATAAGAACTGTTTTAGAATTAGCCGGTATAAAAAATGTCCTAGCAAAAAGATTGGGTAGTAAAACACCTTTGAATAATGCAAGAGCTGCTATGGTTGCTCTTTCTCAATTAAGAACACACAAATCTGCCTCAAGGGAGAGAGGCATCTCACTTGAACAGCTCTATTCTTAAAATTATGACTTCAACTTTAAATACACTTAAATCAAACTCTGGCTCGAGAAAGAAAAAATTAAGAAAGGGTAGAGGAATTGCAGCCGGTCAGGGTGCATCATGTGGTTTTGGGATGAGAGGACAAAAGTCACGTTCTGGAAGACCTACACGTCCAGGTTTTGAAGGTGGCCAAATGCCTCTGTATAGAAGAGTTCCAAAATTAAAGCACTTTGAAATAATAAATCAAAAGAACTTTTCCATAATAAATTTAGAAAAATTAAATGATTTCAAAGATAACGATACAGTTAACCTTGACTCACTAGTTAAGAAAGGATTGATCTTCAAGCCCAAATTTCCTTTAAAAATCCTTGGTAATGGAAAAATTAATGTAAAGCTCAAAGTCCAAGCTCATGCATTTACAAAAGTTGCAAAACAAAAAATTGAGGACGCAGGTGGATCCTGCGAGCTTATAAATAATAAATAAATTTCTAAAAATTTAGGTAAGCTTCAAAATGTTTGTCAACAAAAGTAGAAATCCTAGCGCTTCTGAAATACTTTCCCAATTATTTTTAAATAAAGAGTTAAGGAGTAGAGTTTTAACTACTCTAGGTCTTCTCCTTTTAGTAAGACTTGGTATATATATCCCTATGCCTGGTATTGATAGGGTCGCTTTTAAAAGTTTTATAGATCAAGGGGGGCAATTAATAGGTTTTTTAGATATTTTTACTGGAGGAGGAATTTCAACCTTGGGAATATTTGCATTAGGCATACTTCCCTTCATTAACGCATCAATTATTATTCAGCTTCTAACAGCTTCGTTGCCTTTTCTTGAAGATTTACAAAAAAATGAAGGAGAAGCTGGGAGAAGAAAAATTGCTCAAATAACTAGATATGTTTCATTAGGATGGGGATTTTTGCAAAGTATAATTTTTTCCTTAATTCTCAGACAATATGCTATTGAGGGGATAAGTGAAACTACATTTGTCTTGCAAACCTCCATTGCCTTGGTTACTGGCTCAATGTTAGTAATGTGGTTTAGTGAAATTATTACAGAGAAAGGGATAGGTCAAGGTGCTTCACTGGTAATTTTTTTGAATATTGTTTCGACTTTACCTAAGGCTCTAAGTTCAACTATTGAAAAAGCTCAAACTGGCGATAGAGGAGATGTTTTAGGCATAGCAGTTTTACTTGGAGTATTTTTACTGACAATTGTTGGGATCATTTTTGTCCAAGAGGGAGCAAGACGCATTCCTATTGTTAGTGCAAAAAGGCAGATAGGAAATTCAACACTACTTCCTACAAGGCAAAGTTATTTACCTCTGAAACTAAATGCAGGAGGAGTCATGCCTATCATATTTGCATCTGCTTTAATTTTTTTACCTATAACAGTTGCAAATTTTACGGGCAATCCAGTCTTAATCAAGTTGGCAAGTAGTTTAAATCCAGGATCTTCTAATCCATGGCCATATGCTCTTACATTTTTCTCCTTGATTTTGGGTTTCTCTTATTTTTATGCATCTCTTACTATCAATCCAGTTGATGTAGCTTCAAATTTAAAGAAAGGAGGAGTAGCTATACCAGGAGTTAGACCAGGAACTAATACAGCAAATTACCTATCAGGTATACAAAATAGGTTAACTTTATTGGGAGGATTATTTCTGGGTTCAGTAGCCATAATTCCAGCTGCAGTAGAAAGAGCTACAAATGTACAGACCTTTCAAGGTTTAGGAGCAACATCATTACTTATTCTTGTGGGTGTTGCTATAGATACTTCTAAGCAAATTCAAACTTATGTTATCTCACAAAGGTATGAGGGACTAATTAACAATTAATGAAGAAACATTTACTATTTTTAGGAGCTCCTGGAGCAGGGAAAGGGACTCAAGCGGAATTGCTAAGTCAAACTAATTCTTACTTACACCTTTCTACCGGTGAATTATTAAGAAAAGAAATCGAAATGAATACTACCCTGGGTATACAGGTAAGGGATATTATGAATCGCGGGGAACTTGTTAGTGATGAACTTGTATTAAATATCGTTAGACAAAATTTAGTCAAGGATAATAGTGGTTGGATTCTAGATGGTTACCCAAGAAATTTATCTCAAGCAAATTCATTGAATGAAGTCTTGAATGAAATAAATCAACCTTTGGAATTAGTTTTTTATTTAGATATTCCAGAAGAAGTACTAATTAAGCGTTTGCTTTTAAGAGGGAGAAAAGATGATACGGAAGAGACAATTAGAACAAGAGTTGATATTTATAAAAAAACTACAGAACCCTTAATTCAATATTTTAAGGATCTCTCATTGTTAGAATATATTGATGCTGATAGAGATTTAAAAACCATTTCCTCTGATATCAAACAAAAAATGGCTTGATGATGATGTAGAATATAGTATTAACGTTTTATTTGTTAAACCCCTATGAAGGTCAGATCTTCAGTCAAAAAAATTAGTCCTGACGATCAGATCGTGAGGAGAAGAGGTAAAATCTATGTTATTAACAAGAAAAGACCTCGTAATAAACAACGTCAGGGTTAAATTTCAACCCTCAAATTCAAACTTTTACTTATTCAAAACACGTGGCCAGGATTGCAGGAATTGACATACCTCGCGAAAAGCGAGTTGAAATTGCACTTACATACGTCTATGGAATTGGTTTAACGAGATCAAAGCTAATTCTTGCTAATACGGGTGTAAACCCTGATACTCGTGTCAAAGACCTTTCAGATTCTGATGTACAAAAACTAAGAGGTGCCACAGAAGAATTCACTTTAGAAGGGGATTTGAGAAGAAAAGAGGGAATGGCTTTAAAACGTCTACAAGATATAGGGTGTGTAAGAGGAAGAAGACATAGAATGAGTCTTCCAGTAAGGGGTCAAAGAACTAGAACCAATGCAAGAACAAGACGCGGGTCTAGGAAAACAGTTGCTGGAAGAAAAAAATAAATAACTAAATCTATTTACAAATTGAAGTATTAACTTAAAACATCATGGCAGCTACAGTAAAAAAAACAGGTTCAAAGAAATCTAAACGAAATGTACCTAACGGTGTGGTACATATCCAAAGCACATTTAATAATACTATCGTCTCAATTACTGACACCTCTGGTCATGTAATTTCTTGGTCTTCTGCAGGCGCAAGTGGATTTAAAGGAGCTAGGAAAGGTACGCCATTTGCTGCTCAAACAGCCGCCGAAGCTGCAGCTAGAAGAGCACTTGATCAAGGTATGAGACAAATAGAAGTACTAGTTAGAGGGCCTGGCGCAGGTAGGGAAACGGCCATAAGAGCTTTACAAGTGGCCGGATTAGAAATAACTCTAATAAGAGATGTAACTCCATTACCTCATAATGGATGTAGAAGACCTAAACGAAGACGCGTTTAGGTCTTAACCATTCTCAACCCCCCCCTCAAAAAAAACAACTCTTAACCTCATTATTTTCCGTGTTGCAATACCAGATTGACAGAATCGACCATCAAGTAGCAGATGATCGCTCCCAAACAGGAACTTTTTTAATTGGCCCTCTAGAAAGGGGACAAGCTACAACTTTGGGTAATTCCCTTAGAAGAGTCCTTATGGGAGGACTTGAAGGGAGTGCAGTTACTGCAGTAAGAATAGCAGGAATTAATCATGAATATGCCACTATTCCTGGAGTTAGAGAAGATGTTTTAGATATTCTTCTTAATTGCAAGCAACTATCAATAAATAGTTTAAATCCAGAGCTCGAAATTGGCAGGTTAGTAGCGAGTGGTCCAATGGAGGTGAAGGCAAATGACATCCAATTTTCTTCTCAAGTTGAAATTGTTGATGGTGAAAAACCGATTGCGACTATCCAGGAGGGTCATAACTTAGAGTTGGAAATCCATGTTGAAAGAGGTGTTGGATATAGACCTGTAGACCGAAAGAGTGAAGAGACAACTGCAATTGACTTACTTCAAATAGATGCTGTATTTATGCCAGTGAAGAGAGTGAATTTTACCATTGATGAAACTGCTGTAGCAGAAGGCGGAACGGGAAGAGAAAGATTAAAAATGGAAGTCGTAACTGACGGTTCAACAAGTCCTGACGATGCTATTGCTGAAGCTGCAAATCAGTTAATAGAACTTTTTCAACCCCTTGCGACTGTCACTATGGTTGAGGAGATTCCTGAAGAACCTGAACCATCTCCTGAAGCTCAAATTCCTCTAGAGGAACTAAATTTGTCCGTTAGAGCATATAATTGTTTGAAAAGGGCGCAAGTTAACTCGGTTTCGGATTTAATGGGCTTCAGTTATGAAGATCTTCTTGAAATTAAGAACTTTGGCTCTAAATCTGCAGATGAAGTTATTGAGGCTCTTGAGCGCATCGGCATTTCTATTCCACAAAGCAGAACATCTGTTTAACAATTTTAAAGATTATGAGACACCAACTTAGAATTCCATTATTAAGTAAACCTGCTGACCAGAGGAAAGCGCTTCTAAGAGGTTTAACTACACAATTAATTAGGGAAGGTAGAGTAACTACAACAAAAGCTCGTGCTAAAGCTTTAAGAAATGAGGCTGAAAGAATGATTTCACTCGCCAAAGAGGGGAGTTTGGCTTCTAGGAGAAGGGCTATTGGATATATTTATGATAAAAAATTAGTTCATTCATTATTTGAAAAAGCAAAGGAAAGATATGGAGACAGAGATGGTGGTTATACACGCATAGTTAGAACTGTATCAAGAAAAGGTGATAACGCTCAGATGGCCATAATCGAGCTTGTTTAAGTAAGTTAATTAAAGGGCTTTTACTAAAAAATAACTTTTGAAAAGGGTAGCTTTACTAGTCCAATATGATGGATCTCATTATTCAGGTTGGCAAAAACAAAAAAATGCAACTACTGTTCAAGAAATTTTAGACAGAGCTCTCCTAAAGATTACGAATCATACAGTAAAGACTTTTGCAGCAGGTAGGACTGATGCTGGGGTACACGCATCAGGCCAAGTAGTACACTTTGATGTTGATTGTGTTGTTCCAGGAAACAGTTATTCTGATGTCTTAAATAGTCTTTTACCCTCATCAATTAGGATCTTGGAGTCAGTTGAGGTAAAAGATAGTTGGCATGCATGCTATTCAGCAATTTATAGACATTATCGATATGTCATTAATAACAGTAAATTTCCAAACTTGTTCATCAATAATTGGTCATGGCATAGATATCAAAAAGTATTAGATGAAGTTTTAATGTTAAATGCATCCAGGAAAATGATAGGAGAATATGATTTTTTTGCTTTTCAGAAAAGCGGTAGTAATAGAACAAACTCAATTACAAAAATAAAAAATATAGATATTAAAAGAGTAGAAGATTTGATTTTTGTTGATATTAAAGCTACTGGTTTTCTATATGGAATGGTCCGCTTAATTATTGGTCAACTAGTTTTAGTTGGAGAAAACAAAATATCGCCAGAAATTTTTACAGATAGATGGGTAAACAAAAAGAAAAATGATGTTAAAGAATCTGCTCCAGCTAAGGGGTTATGTTTTGTAAATGCTGTTTATGAAGAAAATGTTTTTAAAAAGATTAATAATAATGATTTTTTCCCTGTATTTTTAATTAAGGGTTTTTCTTAAGTAAGGTTTAATTAAGCGAATTTTTTGTGCAAATCATTCAAAACTGTTGTTTAATATTCCTTCAATAAGGTAGAATCAAAGACTAATTTAAATTTATTTGCAGTAATTTGGTAAATGAATAAAACAATTACGCCATCTTTAGAAACAATTGAAAGAAATTGGTTTTTAGTTGACGCAAAAGATAAGACGCTTGGTAGACTTGCTACAGAAATTGCAACTGTATTGAGAGGTAAGAATAAACCTACATTTACACCTCATTTAGATACAGGAGATTTTGTCATTGTAGTAAATGCCGAGAAAGTTGAGGTAACAGGTAAAAAAGCATCACAGAAATTATA
Organism: Prochlorococcus sp. AG-418-I21; assembly: GCA_003214115.1. Taxonomy (GTDB): domain Bacteria; phylum Cyanobacteriota; class Cyanobacteriia; order PCC-6307; family Cyanobiaceae; genus Prochlorococcus_A. The sequence continues at coordinate 48,913 of QCMA01000001.1, read as the reverse complement.
CAGGAGGCATTCTGGAAGACCAGGAGGAATGAAAATTGAAAAATTTGAGTCTTTACAAGAAAGAATTCCTGAAAGAATCATCGAGCAAGCTGTTAAGGGAATGCTGCCTCATAATTCTTTAGGAAGACAGCAATTTAAAAAACTAAAAGTTTATAAAGGTGCTGATCATCCTCATGCTGCTCAGAATCCTGTATTATTAGATAGTTAATTTATTAAAATGAATAGTCAAATAACAAACAAAGCTGTGTATTGGGGAACTGGAAGAAGAAAAACTTCAGTAGCTAGAGTTCGCTTGATTCCAGGAAATGGACTAATAAAAATTAATGGTCGTGCTGGAGATGATTACTTGAACTTTAATCCCCTGCACTTAAATTCAATAAAAGCACCTTTGCAAACATTAGGCCTTGAAAATTCTTATGATATTTTAGTAAATGTTTTTGGTGGTGGATTGACTGGCCAAGCAGATGCTATAAAGCAAGGGGCAGCTCGAGCACTTTGCGAATTATCTCCTGACAATAGAAAGCCGCTAAAAACGGAAGGCCATCTCAGTAGAGATCCTAGAGCTAAGGAAAGAAGAAAATATGGTCTTAAAAAAGCAAGAAAAGCTCCTCAATTCTCTAAACGTTAAAGGAATTTAAATTATGCCAAAATCAGAAATACACCCAAAATGGTATCCAGATGCAAAAGTCATTTGTAATGGAGAGGTTGTAATGACTACTGGCTCCACGCAGCCTGAATTACATGTTGATGTTTGGAGTGGAAATCATCCCTTCTTCACCGGAACTCAAAAGATTCTTGATACAGAAGGTAGGGTTGATAGGTTTATGAAAAAATATGGGATGGGTTCAGCTAATTCAGCCACATCAAAAGATCAAAAAGAAGAAAAAGATTCTAAAAAATAGAATTTTCAAAATTAAGCACAATTTCAATTGGAATACTCAACATTAATTGCAAGGTTGAAAACTGCTTCAGAAAGTTTTGAAAATTTGGAAGTGCAACTTGCAGATCCTGATATAGCTAATGATCCAAAAAAATTAGAATCCATAGCAAGAGAAAGGTCAAAATTGGAACCTTTGGTGATTGATTTTAATAAGTTGCTTGATACTGATAAAGAAATCGAAGATTCAAAAAATCTACTTAAAGAGAATAGAAATGATAAAGAAATGGAATCTTTGATTAATGAGGAGTTAATAACTCTAGAAGAATCTAAGAGTGAACTGATTCAAAAAACCACAATCGCCTTATTGCCAAAAGACCCAAGAGATGAAAGAAGTGTAATGTTAGAAATTAGAGCCGGTGCTGGAGGTAACGAGGCTTGTATCTGGGCGGGTGATTTAGCAAGAATGTATGAAAGATATGGACAAAAAATTGGATGGTCTGTAAAACCTGTTAGTGCTTCCGAGTCAGATATGGGTGGATTTAAGGAGTTAGTTATCTCCGTTAAGGGAGATTCTGTATATAGTCAACTTAAATTTGAGGCTGGTGTACACAGAGTCCAAAGAGTTCCAGCTACTGAATCTCAAGGTAGAGTTCACACCTCTACTGCTACAGTTGCAGTTATGCCTGAGGCTGATCCTGTTGAGGTTAAAATTGATCCAACAGATCTAGAGGTTGGAACAGCAAGATCAGGAGGTGCAGGGGGACAAAATGTTAATAAGGTAGAGACAGCTATTGATCTTCTCCACAAGCCTACAGGAATAAGAGTTTTTTGTACTCAAGAAAGATCACAATTGCAAAATCGCGAACGAGCAATGGAAATTTTAAGAGCTAAATTGTATGAAATTCAATTAAAAGAAGCTAATGCAAAAGAGAGATCACAAAGGCTTTCCCAGGTTGGAACAGGCGATAGAAGTGAAAAAATCAGAACTTATAATTTTAAAGATAACAGGACAACTGATCATAGATTAGGTTCCAATTTTTCTCTTGAACCAATTCTTGCTGGTCAATTAGAAGAAGTGATTAATGCATGCATAGCTCAAGAACAAAAAAGAATGATGGAAGATTTTAATAAAGAAGTAAATTAAGATTTTTTTATTAGATTGCAACCCCTATTACGTATTTACTCCATTCTTTATGCTTGCCAGAGTCAATTTGTCTTGTAGCTTCAAAATTTAGATTACTTAATGGACGATAAGGCCGACGTTTTAAGGGCATATTTGCCTCTTCGGGGGTTCGATTACCTTTTTGAACATTACATCTGAGACATGCTGTAGTAACATTTTCCCAGTTATCTGTTCCACCTCTGCTTCTCGGTAAAACATGATCTATTGATAGGTCACTCCCCCTATAGTTACAGTATTGGCATGAATTATTATCTCTCAGAAGAATATTTTTTCTTGTTAAAGAAACCTCTCTAAAAGGAACTTTGACGTAGTAACGAAGTCTTATAACTGTAGGCAACTTTTTCCCGCTATGAATTGAATATGTTTTATCTTCCTCTAAGCTTTCTGCTTTACCTTTAATCATCAAAATTACTGCTCTTCGCCAGGAAGTGATGTTTAAAGGTTCATAAGATGCATTTAAAACTAGAGTCTGGCCCATGCCAAAATACAATTTACATGTCATGCTAACTGTATATTTCAATAAGCGCATATATTTGTGCAAAGTTAATGCAAAATAGGCAAACAAATCAGGTATTTAATTTTGACAAATTTCCAAATTTTGAAAAAGATATAGATCTAAAACAAAGAGCATGGATTGAAGTTAAAGGTAAAGCAATAGAAACAAATGTTAGACAGTTAAGATCAAAATTAAGCAAAAATTGTCAATTTATGGCAGTCGTTAAAGCTGATGGATATGGACATGATGCGAAATTAGTATCAGAGTATGCTATCAAAGGTGGAGCATCTCAATTAGGGGTTGCCACATTAAATGAAGGCATTAAGCTTCGTTCTTCAGGAGTTAAAAAACCAATACTTATCCTCGGAAATCTTTATACGAAAAGAGACCTTATCATATGTTTTAAAAATGATCTTATGCCAACTATCAGTAGTATAAGAGAATGTTTAATTTGCAATAACATTGGTAAGCAATTTGGATTGAAATTTCTCTTACATCTTAAAGTTGATACGGGAATGTCAAGATTAGGATTTGAATATAATAAATTTGTTCAGCAATTTGAAAAAATAAAATCTTTTGAGAACATTTTAATAGAAGGAATATATAGTCATTTATCTTCTGCAGATGAAGATAACGCATTAGATCCTAAAAGTATTACACAACTACAAAGACTGAAGTTTAATGAATTATTAAAGCAAATTAATCTTTATCGAAATAATGAAATTAAGATTCATTTGGCTAATTCTGCGGGAATGCTTATTAACAAAGATTTTCATTTTCACATGGTACGTGTTGGGCTTTCTATGTATGGATACCGTCCTTTTGACAAAATAGATAAAAATTTATCACTTAAACCAGCTTTATTTTTGAAAGCTAAAGTAGCTTTTATTAGAACTATTGATCCAGGTGTTGGTGTAAGTTATGGAGGAAAATTTGTAAGTAATAGAAAAACAAATTTAGCTGTATTAAGTATTGGATACGCAGATGGAGTACCAAGAAATCTTTCAGGAAAGATAAACGTTATACATAATGATAAACTTTATCCCCAAGTTGGATCCATAACTATGGATCAAATGATGGTGGACATAACAGGTTCAAGTGAAATTAAAGTTGGTAGTACCGTGGTATTACTAGGATCTGATGGAGATAAAACAATTTCTCCTCTTGAATGGGCAAGAAAATCTAATACTATACCTTGGGAAATTCTTTGTTCTTTTAAAAATAGATTGCCGAGAGTTCAAGTTGATTAGACATTTCGATTAAATAAAAAATTTTGAATGTTTGCAAAAAAATTGATAATGTATAAGAACTGGAGAGGTGGCTGAGTGGTTGAAAGCGGCTCCCTGCTAAGGAGTTACAGGAGGTAACTTTTGTCGAGGGTTCGAATCCCTCCCTCTCCGTAATTATTTGGTTCGTGGAAGTTTATAAAAGTTCGCTGAAGATTCAGATCTATTAATATTACTACTGATGCCCGAATATGAGGTTCTTACAAGTTCACACCGGTTCAATATTAAGTCAACAAACTGGTGGGTAAATTGGTTGGTAAAACGAATATCTGGAGTAAAAATGGTGGGTAGAGATAACGCATTCAGAGAGTACGTTCTAAGCGATTGTCGTGGATAAAAATATTATTTAAACCTAATTCATAGTGATCACTAATTAACGCATAGCTTAATGACTAAGGTAAACATAGCGATTACTTTTTGAACTTAGTACATAAAGGTCAGTGGACGTTCCTTACTCTTCAAATTTAGATATTCTAAGGATCTTTAAGATTAATCATAAGGATTTAACGGGAAGAAATTATTTTTAACTCTAATATTTGGAATTGGGATTTCTGTTTGGTAAGAAAATTTTGACCGCAGTCAATTAATTAAATTGATTTAGCATAGAGCTTTCTGAAGAGAAATTCAGTGATTTCAGTTCACAAATCTCTTCCGTTCTTCTGGAATATCAGGAAATTGACGAAGAAAAACAGTTAGCAAGTATAGATTTAATCTTAACGATTCGAAATTAAAATAAGGATTTGAATTTTATATGCCAACATTTAATTAAAGTGACTCTAAGTGACTAGCTATTTCCTGGCACACAATCTTGTTGCCCAGTGGGGTGTGATGACCACGCCATAATTGATCTTTGGAGTACATTTTGCTTATGTGCAAAACATTAAATGTATCTATGAACGCAATGTTTTTGCTTTTAAGTTTACTTATGATAATCTTCCTTTCGTTGAGAGTATTTTGATCTACTTTACTTCTGTATTGCAGTAACCAGATGAAGGGCATACTTCGGGTTGTCGAAGAATTTACTGTTTGCTCGATAATTTCCTCAATAGTAGCACTGTCTATTCCGCGTCTGTTAATAGTTCCATTCACTTTACTAAAGGCATTGAAATGGTAACCGCTTGCCTGAGGGACTTTTTCTAGTAATCTTATATTCGCCAAGAGGTAATCTGCAAGCGAAATCTCAGGTGGACCATACTTAGTATTTGGGGTGCTTCTAGGAGGGGGAGGTGATAAAACTATATTTCCATTAGATTTTTTTAAATAAGGTTTCACGAAACCTGATCTAATGTCTAATTGGTCGCGTTTAAAGTTCTCTCCAACAAGTGTTTGCAGAATTACGTATTTGTATGGGTTCTCTTTTATTATCTCTTGAGAACGCAATAGAGCTTGGTGTGTGCCATATCCAAATACACCTGCATTCACAAATTCATAATCTTTAAACCTTTTGTTCAGGCATGCTTGCCAGGTGTCACTATCAGAAACCTGGTCTCCAAAAGTGTAACTGTCTCCAACAGTAAGTATCTTGAAATTGGCAGCAGGGTTTGGATTCGAATTTCGAAATCCATTGCTATCAGTCGATACCTTAATATCTTTCCAACCAACTGCATTAATAACAAGATTCAGATCGCTATTGGGTTCATAACCTAAAACTTGACTGAACCTGCTGATTCCATGGCTCCATTTGTTTCTCTGACTACTTGTAATTATAGAAAGATATGAGAAATCACAAGTTATCTTACAACTTCTTGCAAACCTTAGAAGTCTAAATCCAAATTCTCCACATAAAAGAAGTATCCCCAGTATGGTGAGATTCACAAGGAAAACTTTGATTAATGAGCGAGGACTCATCCCTTATCAGAAAATAGAGTAAATAAAGGGTGCAACTACTGAACCCTGTGTAAATACAATAAGAGTTCCCATTAAGACAATCGTGATAATCAAAGGTGCTAACCAGTACTTTTTTCGAACCTTCATAAAGTCCCAAATGTCTTTAGCGAGATCAAAAAATGCTTCCATAGTTCAAAAAATGCGAGTGAGGTCTGTTTTATGATTTTTTCGGTTTTCTCTATAAGTCTTAACTTTTTTTAGTTTAGTTCGTAATGGATCATATCCAATAAGACGCATTACAAATGAAATTGGTAGAAGAACAATTATGAATACAAGACCAAGAATAATTCTGCTATTAACCCATCCAAGTGTAAGACCGAGTTTCATCCAAAACTTGTATGGATAGTATAGAGAACGTGGAAAGATGATTCCAGATATTAATCCTAGAAATCCGACCCATAGAGTCCATGCCCTAAATCCATGACCCGTGAGTGAAGGAATCAACCAACCAATCAATAATGGGAATCCAAATCCAATTAAAAGTCCAAACTCTTGAAGTTGTTTTTTTGAAATTATTTCTTTCATGATCAATCTAGTTCAAACTCCTGCATCCATGTTTCATCTTTTTCAACCTTTGGTTGCTCTCTCTTAAAGAGGACTTGATTTTGAAGAACCAATATATCCATTTCTGTCCTCATAAAGCATCTGTATGCATCTTGAGGAGTGCACACAATGGGCTCTCCTCTCACGTTAAATGATGTGTTAACGATGGTGGGGCATCCAGTTTTTCGTTTAAATGCACTAATCAAGTTGTGATAGCGAGGATTCGTGGTTTTGCTTACTGTTTGAACCCTTGCTGAGTAGTCAATATGAGTTATTGCTGGTAGTGAAGACCGTGGGATGTTGAGTTTTTCGATTCCAAAGAGTTTATCTTCCTCTTCTGTCATCTGCTTACAGAGTTCTTTTTTGACTGGTGCAACCAGAAGCATGTAAGGACTCTTGACATCCATCTCGAATTGATTACTGACGTCTTCTTCCAGAACAGATGGAGCAAAGGGACGAAAACTCTCTCTATACTTGATTTTCAGGTTCATCACGCTCTGCATCTTCTGATTACGAGGGTCCCCAATGATGGAGCGTCCCCCTAATGCCCTTGGACCGAACTCCATACGACCATTAAACCAACCAATCACATGACCTTTCTCAAGTTCCTCTGCTAGTCGCTCAAATAATTCTGGATCACTGTAAGTATGAAATGGTGCATTAATCTGATTTAGATAGTTTGTTATATCATCGTTCATGAACTTAGGACCCAAGTAGGTTCCTTTCATTGAATCGCTCGTGTTAACAACTCTTTCCTGCTCTTGATGTTGGTGCCATCCAACTAGGGCAGCACCTAGTGCTGAACCCGCATCTCCACTCGCTGGTTGAATCCAAATATTATCAAATATATTTTCTCTTAAAAGTACTCCATTAGCAACACAATTAAGTGCTACCCCTCCACCAAGGCAAAGTTTTTTTATACCTGTCTCTTCTCGAAGTCTTCTCGCCAATTTAAGTACAACTTCTTCAGTGACTGCCTGAATGGACGCCGCTATATCCATATGGAACTGCGATAACTCACTTTCTCCTTTACGTGGTGATTTCCCAAATAGTTTGTCGAATTTTCTTGACGTCATGCGAAAACCACGATGATATTTGAAATAACTAATATCAAGTTTGAAAGTTCCGTCTTCTTTGATATCAATTAAGTTGTCTTTGATTAATTTGGTATATTTAGGTTCTCCATAAGGAGCAAGACCCATTAATTTATATTCACCTGAATTAACCTTGAAACCGCAATAGTAAGTAAAAGCAGAGTAAAGAAGACCAAGAGAGTGAGGAAAACTGATTTCCCAAAGAGGATTAATTTCATTCTTTTTGCCCACCCATGTAGACGTAGTTGCCCATTCACCTACTCCATCCATACAAAGTATTACTGACTCATCAAATGGGCTAGGGTAGAAGGCGGCGGCGGCATGAGAAAGGTGATGCTCTGAGAATAAAAATTTTGGAATATGAGGTTTAGTATTTGGAAAAAGTTCTTTTTGTAAGGATTTGAATTTGCGAGTAAGTTCTGATTTGAGAAATAATTTTTCTTTTAACCATACTTGCATTGCTGCAATAAATGAACGTAATCCTCTAGGTGCAACAGCAAGATATGTTTCTAATAATCTCTCAAAAGTTAGAAGTGGTTTCTCGTAGTAGACAATCATTTCAATATCTCTTAAGTCAATATTTTGCGATTTAAGAGTGTATCGTATTGCATTTATTGGAAATCTAGAATCATGCTTCTTTCTAGAAAATCTTTCTTCTTGAACTGCTACAACTATTTCTCCGTTTTTTATCAGGACAACGGCACTATCATGGTAGTAACAAGATAAACCAAGGATATAATTGCTCACTTTTTCAATCTAGAAAATAATATATTTAACTTTAGACTTAAAAGTAATAAAGAACATTTTTAATTAATATTTTTTTTAGAACAAGTTAAGATTAATATCTTTAAGGTCATAAATAGAATTTAAAATCAAGTCAGCGCCTGCATCTCTAAGATTTGTCTCGTAAGAATTACGTTCTTTTAATCGAGAATTTAAATGTAAATGAGGGGGAGCTATTCCGATACTTATGAATTTCTGAGATGGTATTTCCTTTCTAGCGTTTATAACTGTATTTATATCTGCAATAGTATCTCCTACATATGCAATGGGAATATTTGATTCGCCAAGTTTATCTCCAATAAGCTTTTTTGATAAGTTAATAAAACCTTTAGGATCAGGCTTGTCAGGGGCATCTCCCATAGAGATTAATGGGGGTGATTTTAATCCAAGTCTTTTTTCTAAAACAAATTTTGCAGAAGCAGACTCTGCACCACTAACAAAACCCCACATTATTCCATTACCTTGAATTAAATCAAAAAACTTTTTATCAACTAATAACTCCTCATTTGTTATGTAGCCAGACCAGTATTTACTATCTTTATTTGGATCTCCACCAAAGTAAAACCCTTCAAAACATTTTACTATTTCTTCTCTTGGAGGAATTTTAAGGTTTAAGTTCTCTTTTTTTATACATCTTTTTATAAGTTCTAAACTTAAATCCCAGTCATTATTCCAGATCCCTTCATTTTTTGCATTATCAATATCTATATAACTTGGCTCCCATCCGGAAAATTTGTAAACTGTTTTTTTTAAAGAAAGTCTATAACTATTCTCTACGCTCCGGATTACCCCATCAATGTCAAACAAAATTAAACCAATATTTTTCAATTAATTTTCTTAAATCATTATTATAAAAGATTAGTATTCTTATAAAGAAAAAGCAAAGAAAAACATTCTATTTATAAATCATGGATTATCTAAACTTAATATTGTAGATATCCTCTGGGAGTGAGAAATATTTCGTCAACTAAGGTTGTTTGAGAATTGCCAATAATAATGATTGATAACATATCAATCTCTTTAAAAGGAATGGTGTTTAAAGTAAAAAATTTTTTGGTTTGATTTTCTCTCCCTACTTGTCTAGCTATTAAAACTGGAGTATCACCATGCCTAGATTTTAAACATATATCTATTACACTTTTTAGCTGCCAATTTCTTTCAATGGATTGAGGATTAAATAAAGCTACTACAAAGTCACCCAAAAGAGCTCCTTCAATTCTTTTTTCTATTAAAGACCATGGAGTTAATTTATCGCTTAAGCTTACTGAACAAAAGTCATTCATTAGTGGTGCTCCACTAATCGCAGCAGCTAATTGAACACTACTTATACCTGGATGTACTTCAAAGTAAGGCCTATATTCTTTTTTGATTTTTTGAAGTAACTCCAAAAGTAAACCAGCCATTCCATAGAATCCAGATTCTCCTGAAGAAATTAAAGCTACTTTTATTCCTTCCTCGGCTAGTTGAATTGCTTTACTGCATCTTTCTTTTTCTTCAGTAAGTTTACTTTCAATCAAAACCTGATCATTTCTTTTTAAGGGTTTTATTAAATCTAAATACATTTTGTATCCAATCCAAACAGTACATCTTGAAAGTGCTTTTCTTGCATTATTGGTTAAAAATGAGATATCACCGGGCCCACTTCCAATAACATGGATTTCGCCATGGGTTGGATTATATTGATTTTTTGATTCTGCTATAGCGATAGTTACTGCACCGGATTGATTTTTAAAAATTCTTTTTTCTTCTAATAATTTTGATTCTTTTCCTGCTGCGAGTAAGCAAGAGGCTTCTGCTACGGATGGGGTGCCAATTTCATTTTGCACAACATTTGATGGATTTGGAACAATTATTTTTGAAAGATCTTCTTTACTAAAAAACTTTATAGGCAAGTTTTTTTCTTTAGCAAGTTCTAAAATTCCTTTCTCATCTTTTTTAATATCAATAGTTGCAAATCCCGCAATTGATTGCTGTGATAAATTTCCTGACTCTAAAAAGTTATTTAAAGAATTTGTTACTAATTCTTTGCTTGTATTTCTTTCACATCCAATACCAACCCATAATACGGGCGGGTGCCAAGTTGTTTGATGATTTTCGAATATACTCACATAAAATGTTGAATCTGTTTTTTCAGTTTCTTTTTTATCGATTTGATTAATTATCTCAGCTGATTTTGAAGTTTTCCATAAGCTATTACCAGATAATTGTTTGCAAAATATTTCTTCGTTCTTAGCTTGTTTAATTACTAGTTTTGACCAATCGTTTATTTTGCCAGATCTTTTCCAACCCCATTGATTCCCAAATGCATCAAGACTTAAGAGGCTTTGATCATTGGAATTATTAGTTTCTATAATTTCGCCACCAAATAAATTAGCAATTTGGCATGCAATATTTTGTGTATTTGACTGATGTAAGCCAATTAAAGGAACTACCTTGGAACATTTGTTATCTATGACTATTACTCCTGGATCTTGATCTTTAGAGGTTAAAAATGGATTTATTATGCGTATTGATGCAGCAATTGAGCCTATGAAAATTATTAAATCTATCTCGGGCCATTTTTTTAGTAAGATTTCTCTAGGTTTTTGTATTTCAAAAAGTTGATTTTCCTTTCCATTCTCTCTTGAAGAACCCGCAATATATATGTCTTTGACAAATTCGGTTTTTTTAAGCCTTTTTAAAATTTCTTTTGAATTATTAGATAGACCTATCGCAATGCCTTTCAAATTAGAAACTATTGTGTAGTAACTTTGAAATTATATCCTGTCGCTGGATTTAAAAATTTTCTTTGAAATATAAAAAAAAATTTAAGAAATTTATATAAAATTTGAGTAAAAATACCCATAATTTAGTCATAGACTTGAATTTAACAAAATATTCATATAGTAACAATCATTAGAACATTTGTTACGTTAATGCATAACGAAAGAATCTTTGTCTTATTATTTTTGAAACGAATATCTAAAGTTCCGAAGGATTCGTTTTCTTGAACATTATGATTAAAAATAAGTTCAAGATCCGATCAATCGGCTTTAATGTCAATTATTTTCGAGGTGCTAGATGACCATCAGCCCACCAGAAAGTGGAGAAAAAAACAAAAAAGTTTTGGAAGATCCTGTAAAGGCCGATCCAAGACCTATTGATTTTGCCAAATTAGATAAGCCAGGTTTCTGGTCAAGTAAATTATCTAAAGGTCCAAAAACTACAACTTGGATCTGGAATTTGCATGCTGATGCACATGATTTCGATGTGCATACAGGAGATGCTGAAGAAGCAACAAGAAAAATCTTTTCAGCTCATTTTGGACATCTTGCAGTCATTTTTATATGGATGAGTGCTGCATTTTTCCATGGAGCTAGATTTTCTAATTACTCAGGTTGGTTAGCTGATCCAACTCACGTTAAACCCGGAGCTCAGCAAGTATGGGCAATCGTTGGTCAAGAAATGCTTAATGCTGATCTTGGTGCTAACTACAACGGTATTCAAATTAGTTCAGGAATATTCCACATGTGGCGAGCATGGGGAATCACTAATGAGAGTGAACTGATGGCTTTAGCAATAGGTGCTGTAGTAATGGCTGCACTTATGCTCCATGCTGGAATTTTTCATTATCACAAAGCAGCTCCAAAAATGGAGTGGTTTCAAGATATTGAGTCTATGCTTAACCACCATATAGCTGGTTTAGTAGGGTTAGGATCTCTAGCATGGGCTGGCCATTGTATTCATATCGGAGCTCCTACTGCAGCTCTCTTAGATGCAATTGATGCAGGCTCTCCTTTAGTTATAAATGGTAAAGAAATAGCAACTATTGCAGATATGCCTATGCCTCATCAACTCTGCGATCCACAAATTATCGGTCAGATATTTCCAGGATTAGCAAGTGGTACAGGCAATTTCTTTAGTTTAAATTGGTTAGCTTTCTCTGACTTTCTTACTTTCAAAGGTGGACTTAACCCTGTGACAGGAAGCTTGTGGATGACTGATGTTTCACATCATCATTTAGCTTTTGGTGTAATAGCAATAATCGGTGGTCATATGTACAGAACCAATTATGGTATTGGTCATAGTATGAAAGAAATATTAGATTCACAACAAGGAGACCCAATATTATTCCCTGCTCCTAAAGGTCATCAAGGTCTTTTTGAGTTCATGGCAGAAAGTAGACATGCTCAGCTATCAGTAAACCTAGCGATGCTTGGATCGATAAGCATACTTGTATCTCATCATATGTATGCGATGCCTCCATATCCTTATATAGCTACAGACTATATGACAGTTCTTGGATTATTTACCCATCACATGTGGATAGGTGGATTATTCATAGTTGGAGCAGGTGCGCATGCTGGAATTGCGATGGTTAGAGATTATGATCCAGCAAAACATATCGATAATGTATTAGACAGAATTCTCAAAGCAAGAGATGCTTTAATCAGTCACTTGAACTGGGTATGTATGTGGTTAGGATTCCATAGTTTTGGACTTTATATTCATAACGATACTATGAGAGCTTTGGGTAGACCACAAGATATGTTTAGTGATTCTGCAATCCAACTTCAGCCAATCTTTGCTCAGTGGGTACAGAGTATTCAAGCATCTGCTGTTGGAACTTCTCTTTTAGCAGGTACTGCAGAAGCTTTACCTCACAAAGCTTTAAGTGAAGTTTTTAATGGAAGTTTAGTAGAAGTCGGCGGAAAGGTTGCTATAGCCCCTATTCCGTTAGGAACAGCTGATTTAATGATTCATCATATTCATGCTTTCCAAATCCATGTAACTGTTTTGATACTTCTCAAAGGAGTGCTTTATGCAAGAAGTTCAAGGTTGATCCCTGATAAAGCTTCTTTAGGATTTAGATTCCCTTGTGATGGTCCTGGAAGAGGTGGTACATGTCAAGTTTCTTCATGGGACCACGTTTTCTTGGCTCTCTTCTGGATGTATAACTGTTTATCAATAGTTATTTTCCACTTCTCTTGGAAAATGCAGAGCGATGTTTGGGGACTCACTGGTGGTAATTTCGCACAAAGTTCAATTACTATTAATGGTTGGCTAAGAGATTTCCTCTGGGCTCAAGCTTCTCAAGTATTAACAAGCTATGGTCAATCAATAAGCATGTACGGTTTGATGTTCTTAGGAGCTCACTTTATATGGGCGTTCAGTTTAATGTTCCTCTTCAGTGGAAGAGGATATTGGCAAGAATTGTTCGAATCAATTGTTTGGGCCCACAACAAACTAAAGGTTGCACCAACCATCCAACCTCGAGCTCTATCTATTACTCAGGGACGTGCAGTAGGTGTAACACACTTCCTTGTAGGTGGTATTGCTACCACATGGGCCTTCTTCCATGCTCGCCTTTTCGGGCTGGGCTAATAACCTGAACTTCACCTTTTTAATTCAATGGCAACAAAATTTCCATCATTTAACCAGGGTCTAGCTCAGGACCCCACAACCCGACGAATATGGTACGGAATAGCTACCGCTCATGACTTTGAAAGTCATGATGGTATGACCGAAGAAAAACTTTATCAGAAGCTATTCTCTACACATTTTGGACATCTAGCAATAATTGCTCTCTGGGTAGCTGGTAACTTATTTCATATAGCTTGGCAGGGTAACTTTGAGCAATTTGTGCTTGATCCAACCCATGTCCGCCCTATCGCTCATGCTATTTGGGACCCTCATTTTGGATCTGGTATCACAGAAGCAATGACACAAGCTGGAGCAAGCGGTCCAGTAAATATCGCTTATTCAGGTCTCTACCATTGGTGGTACACAATTGGAATGAGAACTAACGAGCAACTTTTCCAAGCATCAATATTTATGAGTATTCTTGCTTGTTGGACTTTATTTGCAGGCTGGTTACACTTACAACCAAAATTCAGACCTTCTCTGGCCTGGTTTAAAAATGCAGAGTCAAGATTAAATCATCACCTAGCTGTTTTATTTGGTTTTAGTAGTATCGCTTGGACAGGTCATTTGGTTCATGTTGCTATACCTGAATCAAGAGGACAGCATGTAGGTTGGGATAACTGGTTAACAGTGCTTCCACACCCTGCAGGATTAGCTCCTTTCTTTACTTTAAACTGGGGAGCTTATGCCCAAAATCCTGATTCTTTAGATCAAGTATTTGGAACGGCTGAAGGAGCTGGAACAGCAATCTTCACTTTTTTAGGTGGTCTTCATCCTCAAAGTGAAGCATTATGGCTTACCGATATTGCTCATCACCATATTGCTATTGGAACAGTTTTTGTAATTGCTGGTCATATGTATAGAAATACTTTTGGTATTGGTCATAGCCTTAAAGAAATTACAGAAGCTCATAACACAAGACATCCTAATGATCCTCATAAAGGTAGTTTCGGAATTAACCATGATGGAATATATGAAACTGTAAATAATTCATTACATTTCCAACTTGGATTAGCATTAGCATCACTTGGAGTAGCAACTTCTCTTGTAGCGCAGCACATGGGTGCACTACCCTCTTACGCTTTTATTGCCAGAGACTACACTACACAATCTGCTTTATATAGTCATCATCAATACATAGCAATGTTCTTGATGGTTGGTGCATTTGCACACGGAGCTATTTTCTTTGTAAGGGATTACGATCCAGAATTAAATAAAGACAATGTATTAGCAAGAGTTCTTGGAACAAAGGAAGCTTTGATAAGTCACCTTAGTTGGGTCACAATGTTGCTAGGTTTCCATACTTTAGGAATTTATGTTCATAACGATGTTGTTGTAGCTTTTGGTAATCCTGAAAAGCAAATTCTAATTGAGCCAGTTTTTGCTCAATTTGTTCAAGCTGCTCAAGGTAAGATGATGTACGGCTTTAATGCTCTATTATCTGATCCTACAAGTTCAGCAAGTCTCGCTGCTAATTCATTACCAGGTAATCATTACTGGATGGATCTGATCAATAGACAAGATGCATTAAGTGCTTTCTTACCTATAGGTCCTGCAGATTTCTTAGTTCACCATGCTATTGCTTTAGGTCTTCATACAACCGCTTTAATTCTTATCAAAGGTGCACTTGATGCTAGAGGAACTAAATTAATTCCTGATAAGAAAGATTTAGGTTATGCATTCCCTTGCGATGGTCCTGGACGTGGAGGTACTTGTGATAGTTCATCTTGGGATGCTATGTACTTAGCTATGTTCTGGGCATTAAATTTACTAGCATGGGTAACTTTCTACTGGCATTGGAAACACTTAGCAATTTGGCAGGGTAATGTAGCACAATTTAATGAATCAGGAACTTATTTAATGGGTTGGTTCAGAGATTATCTGTGGTTAAACTCCGCCCAGCTTATTAACGGATATAATCCATTCGGAGTAAACTCCTTATCTCCTTGGGCTTGGATGTTCCTATTCGGTCATTTAGTTTGGGCTACTGGTTTCATGTTCCTAATATCATGGCGTGGTTACTGGCAAGAATTAATTGAAACATTAGTTTGGGCACATCAGCGTACTCCAATAGCTAATCTTGTTGGCTGGAGAGACAAGCCAGTTGCACTATCAATTGTTCAAGCTAGATTAGTTGGGTTAGCACACTTCACGATTGGGAACATTCTTACATTCGGTGCATTTGTTATTGCATCAACTTCAGGTAAATTTGGTTAAATTTTTCTTAAGTAATTTAAATCACCACATTTGTGGTGATTTTTTTTTGCTTAATTTTAATGTTCTAAATTAAGTTAAAATTATATAAATATTATCAAATATAAATGTCAGATATAAAACAATTAATTTCTATTATTATCCCTGTTTACAACGAAAGTGAGAGCATTGGTTTTTTATTGGATGAAGTTATAAATGTAATGTCATTTCATGAATTTAATTTTGAATTGATTGTTGTCAATGATGGTTCTAAAGATACTACTTATCAAGTATTGAAAGAACTAACTCTCAAAATTAAAGAATTGTCAGTAATTTCCCTTCGCAAAAATTATGGTCAAACTGCAGCAATTTCAGCTGGCTTTGATAATTCTAAAGGTGATATTATCATTTCTTTGGATGGTGATTTACAGAATGATCCAAATGATATTCCTAAATTAATTTCTGAAATTAATGATGGGTATGATTTGATTTGTGGGTGGAGGTTTGATAGAAAAGATAAATTAATTAATAGAAAGATACCATCAAAAATAGCGAATAAATTAATAGCTCACGTGACAGGTTTGAAGTTGCATGACTATGGATGCTCATTAAAAGCTTTTAAGAAAGAAATAATAGATGATATTAAATTATATGGTGAACTGCACAGGTTTCTGCCCGTTTTAGCAAATATTGAAGGTGCAAGAATCAAAGAAATTAAAGTAAATCATAGAAGCAGGCAATATGGATCTAGTAAATATGGAATTGATAGAACTTTTAGAGTTTTAATGGATTTACTAACTGTTTGGTTTATGACTAAATTTCTTACAAGACCAATGTATGGATTCGGTTTTGTTGGAATTTTAAGTATTTTCATTAGCTTTGCGATGAGTTCTTATTTGATAGTTTTAAAAATAATTGGTGAGGATATTGGAAATCGTCCTTTGTTAATGTTTGCATTAATATTAGGAATTGCTGGTGTTCAATTATTTAGCTTTGGATTATTGAGCGAACTTTTAATTAGGACATATCATGAAAGTCAAAGTCGTCCAATTTACAGAATTAGATCAATAAACAGTACTAATCAAAATTAATTTTTACTTGAACTTTCTTATTAATAAAGCTGAAATTTCAACGACCTCAGGAGAAATATCTCTTAAGCCTTTTCGTAAAATTGGTAATATTGATTTATCAGCCAATTCTTCCGCAATTTTTAATGCCCTTAATTTATTTTCTGTATTACCCTTAAAAAGAATAAACATTTTATTTCTTTGAGAATTTTTATAAAATACTGAGTACTTTTTTTCTTCGTGATTGTACAAAAAACTATTTTTATTAGATGAAATTTTATTATTTTTGTTTAATTGAATAGAATATAAATTGCTTTTATTTATTAACTTTTTAAAGTTTCTTTTTTTAAAAACTAGAAGTAATATTCCTATAAAAATAATGAGTACAAATGCGAAAAAATTTATCATGTAAAAAGTTAATAATTTTTATATCATCCAGTAATAAAATTAACACTATTTCGCAGATAAATACTAAAGTGTTTAAAGATGTTTAAAGAACTATGCCATCTGATTTACCAAGTCTTTTACCCTCAATTTTTGTTCCATTAATTGGTATAGCAATGCCTGCGGTTTTTATCGTATTGATCGGAAGATTAATTACAGCAACCGAATAAATTATCAAACACTAAACTATTAAAAAAATGAGCGACTTTCAAAAATCATTCTCAGAATCAACAAGTTCTATTAAGTTTGATGAGAAATACATAGATACTTCTGTACAACCTAATGATATTGGCGTAGCAGAACAATGGGCAGTAAAAACGGTTGCCGATCCTTGTGTTGGTAATTTAGCTACTCCAGTTAATAGTGGGTATTTTACAAAAGCCTTTATAAATAATTTACCTTTTTACAGAGAAGGTATTTCCCCTAATTTTAGAGGTTTAGAAACTGGAGCAGCTTTTGGATATCTTCTATACGGACCTTTCACGATGACTGGCCCATTAAGAAATTCTGAATTTGCTCTAACAGCTGGACTTCTCGCTACTATTGGAGCTGTTCATATTTTGACAGCACTTTTTGTTCTATACAATGCACCTGGTAAAGCACCTAATGTTCAACCTCCAGATGCGACTGTTAATAATCCGCCAAAGGACTTATTTACAAGAGCTGGTTGGGCTGATTTTACAAGTGGATTTTGGTTAGGAGGATGTGGAGGAGCTGTTTTTGCTTGGTTACTTGTTGGGACATTACACTTAGATACAATAATGCCAATTATTAAAAATATTTGGACTGCTGGTTAATGCCTAAAAAAAGAATAAGTAATATTTAAATTTAATTTAAAATTAAAAAGTGGGCTCCATTAATTAACGTATAGTTCTATCCCATCTATAATTTCTAACTACTCGTCCTGCCGAAATTAGTTTTGATTTATAATGAATTGAAATTTTGTCATTAGATTTTTTTAGGGTATCTAATCCTATTCCATTTCTGCCAAAATCCTTTCCAGAGCTATGGTAATAGAATCCGTCTCCCTTGTAGATTCCAATATGATCACATTTTTTTTCATTTCCAAAAAATAAAAGATCGCCAGGTTGTAGAGCCTCATAAGATTCTTTGGAATAAAAAAGGTGTTTACAAAAACTTTTTATTTGAAAAGAGTCTCGAGGTATATGAATTTGATGCTTTAAAAAAGCAGTCTGAATTAATCCAGAACAATCAAAATTGGGTCCTAATGTTCCTCCCCAAAGGTATTCATTATTTAACTCAGATTGATCTTTGATCCATTTTAAAATTGAGTTAACTTTATCTTTTATAAAGAAGTGTTCTTTTTTTGAATTTTCAGATTTTCCTAATTCGTATTTCTCAATAATTAATCCATCTAAATTTATCCAACAGACGTAACCATCTTCATATAGTTGAACTAGTATTCTTGATAATTTATAGTTATTTTGAGAAGTATTTGGATAAATAAGCCTAAAAATTCTATTTTTAAATATTTCAGTAACTAATTTATCTTCTGTTTCATTTTGATATCCAGAAATATTAACTTTTAATTTCCACCAAATAGTTTTTGAAAAATTAGTTTGTTTAAATAGTGAGATAGGATTTTTATAACTTTTCATACAATGTCCTTTTACTATTTAAGTAAAGAGATGGGTCTAGCCTTAAATGATATTTTAGGGAGAGCATGCTCTTATAATAAAGATTTTTCAAGAGAAGATATTTCGATAACTTGGATAAATTATAAAAGTGAAAATAAAAGTGTATTTAAAGGTTTTGGAACCGGTATTAATAATAAAAAAATGGTTTACCCTGCTAGCGTAGTTAAGTTGGTTTATGGCCTTGCTGCATTTTATTGGATTAAAAAAGGCAGTTTATTATTATCAAATGAAATTATTGATGCTGTAAGGAAAATGTTGTCTTTTTCCAGTAATAATGCAACAAGCTTTTTAATTGATTTACTTACTGGAACAACAAGTGGACCTTGTATTGAAGGCGAATTATGGGAAAATTGGAAATTTCAAAGAACAATAATAAACGATTGGCTACATGATTTACATTGGGAGGAATTGAATGGTATAAATTGCTGTCAAAAGACTTGGGATGATGGACCATTTGGTCGTGAAAAAGAATTTTATGGACATAATAATAAAAATAGAAATGCTATGAATTCTGATTCCGCTGCACGGGTTTTAGAGGAAATTATGATTCATATTGATTATCAAAAAAATGATTTAAATTTACGAAGTTTTTTAAAAAGAAATTTAAATAAATTTGTGCTTAAAAACGATTCTCTTAATCAAATAGATGGTTTTTTAGGCGCAGGATTACCAGAAAGCATTAATCTTTGGAGTAAAGCAGGCTTAATGTCTGAAGTTAGACATGATTCTGCTTGGTGGACTAATAGTCAATCTCTACAAACTTTATTAGTTGTTTTTTGTGATGGAGAAAAATATTCCAAAGATACTTCCTTCTTACCATCAATATCGAAAGAAGTATATGAATTTAATAAAAGATATGCTATTCAGGACTAAATTAAATCGTCTAAGTAATTATGATCTAATTTGTCAGTATATGCTTCATATGGCAACATCATTATTTCTTCAAAATCTATATCATTCATAATCCATTCTCTATATTCAGCTAACAAACTTTTTCTATCTTCATTATCTAATTCATAAATTCGCAAGGCTGTATCTTTGAAATTTTCTTTAATTAAATTTTCAATTTCTTTCCTCTTCATTTTATGTTAATTCCCCTTCCATAATTACTCTTCTTATTGTTGACAATGCAATTCCTGTTTGTGATCTGATTGATCGATATGAATATCCTTCATTGCGCAATCTGATTACTAAAGATTCTTTTAAAGGACTTATTTTGGGCCTTCCTCCCAGATTATTTCCAGATAATTTTCTGCGTAATAGTTGCTCTTTTTTTCTTTCACCTAAACTTTTGTCCTCTAAATAATCTAATTCATATAAAATCTTAAAAATTGAAGAAATTTCATTAGAGGATTCATTAGCAGCAAAAAAACCAGTCAAAGTTCGCAATTTAATATCCTTATTAATAAGTTTATTTATTGTCCCTAAACATTCTTTTTTATTTTTAAAGGCTCGGTCCAGCTGAGTTATTATTAATTGATCGCCTTTAGATAAGCAATTCATAGCTTTATTGAGCTGGGGTTTGATTTCTTCATCTAAACTTATAAATTCAGAGAAAACTAAACTGCATCCCTCTTCCTTTAAAATTTTTATTTGCTCTTCTAAATATTCATATTCATTATGAGTAGCTCTGGCATAACCTATTGCTTTAGAGTTTTTATTTTTTTCAGATAGTAAAAGACGTTTTCTTTTAAATTTAAAAGTCAATGTTTTATTACATATATTTTTTACTGTATCAATAAATTATAAAAAAAACACTTTTTAGTACAAAAAAGTGAAATTTAAAGCAATTATATTCACAAACATAGAGTTTAATTAAAATGTTCTGATATCTGTATTAAAAATATTGTTCTAAATACTGTTTTTTTTTAGTTTTTAAAACAAAAATATTGCGTAATTATTAACCTGAATTAGAATTCTTTAAATAATCGATGGACTAGTTAAATTTATTTATTTATTTATTGACTCCCATTGAATAGGAATCATTTTTGAAATTATTAATAGTTAATTCATCTTGTTTTTAGTAAAATGAAATTACAGGCCAGAACCACTTAATTTGAATAATAATCCGAATAGTTTAATTTCAAAACCTGAGTGGTTAAGAGTAAAAGCTCCGCAAGTTGAGAGAATTGGTAATACTGCTGATTTGTTAAATGATTTAAAGCTCAATACTGTATGTCAAGAAGCAAGCTGTCCAAATATTGGTGAATGTTTTGCTAGTGGAACTGCCACTTTCCTTATAATGGGTCCTGGCTGTACTAGGGCATGTCCATATTGCGATATTGATTTTGATAGATCAAAAAGAGAATTGGATCCAACAGAACCATATCGTCTAGCGGAAGCAGTTTATAGAATGAAGCTTAAACATGTTGTAATAACATCAGTAAATAGAGACGATCTTAAGGATGGTGGTGCATCTCAATTTTTTGAATGTGTTTATCAAGTAAGAAATAAATCTCCTGAAACTACTATTGAGCTTTTAATTCCTGATTTTTGCGGTAACTGGAAAGCGCTTGAAAAAGTTCTTGATTCAAATCCAAACGTTTTAAACCACAATATTGAGACTGTGCCTTCACTATATAAAAAAGTAAGACCTCAGGGTAAATATGAGAGAACTCTTGAGTTACTTAAAAGAACCAGAGACTATTCTCCTAAAGTTTATACAAAGTCAGGCTTTATGCTTGGTCTAGGAGAAAAAGATGAGGAGGTTTTAAGTCTTCTTGAGGATTTAAAAAGTAATTTCGTTGATATTGTTACTATTGGCCAATATTTATCTCCTGGCCCTAATCATTTACCTGTTCAAAGATTTGTGAGTCCCTCTAAATTCAATTATTTCAAAGTTTTCGGGGAAAAAAATTTGGATTTTATGCAAGTAGTTAGTTCTCCTTTAACTCGAAGCAGTTACCATGCTGAAGAGATTCAAAAACTTATGAAAAAGTATCCAAGATAGTAATTTTCATTTATTTGAA
This sequence comes from Prochlorococcus sp. AG-418-I21, assembly GCA_003214115.1. GTDB lineage: Bacteria > Cyanobacteriota > Cyanobacteriia > PCC-6307 > Cyanobiaceae > Prochlorococcus_A. Next base: position 27,027 of record QCMA01000001.1, on the reverse strand, counting down.
TCTACCCACTCATTTAATTTCCATTCAACTAGATCATTTTTAATCATTGGATCATTCTTAATTATTTTTAGTGCATTTTCATAATTATTTATTTCAAGAATTAGTAATCCGCCGGCGCCTGGCCTCTTTAACTCATCTACTAAAAAACCACTTTTTATATTAATTCCCTCTTTTTTTAATTTTTTTATCCAATCATTATGTTCTTTAATTACTTTTCGTTTTAAATCATTATTAATTAAGTATTCTTTTTTTATAATTTCAGTTTTTACAAAGAAAGGCATTTACATTTTCTTTATGCCAAGCATCTCTTCTTCACTTGGGGGAACAATTAATTTGAAAATACTCTTGTAGTGAGACCAATTTTCAATTATTTTAGAGGCCTTTAAGCTATTTGTTTTTGCTCGATATTCTCTAATAATTTCCAATAAAATATCTTCCTGCCTTGATGAAGTTATTTTATGAATGCTTACTATTTCCTTATTTACTTTATTATTTAAATCATTATTCTTATCGATTATGAAAGCTATTCCACCGGTCATGCCCGCACCAATATTCCTTCCTGTTGAACCTAGAATAACTACTTTCCCACCGGTCATGTATTCACAACAATGATCTCCTGCTCCCTCTGTTACTGCTGTAGCACCACTATTTCTTACTGCAAATCTTTCTCCCGATTTTCCCAAAGCAAATAATTTCCCACCTGTTGCTCCATATAGGCAAGTATTGCCTAGGATAACTTGTTCGGAGGAGATTTTATCTATTTTTGGAGGAATTATTGTGAGTATTCCTCCATTCATTCCTTTACAAACATAATCATTAGCTTCTCCGATTAATTGAACATTCATTCCTTTTAATAAAAAGGCACCAAAGCTTTGTCCCGCATATCCTTTAAAATTTAAGTTAAGTTCGCCATTGAAGCCTGTGTTTCCATGAAGCTCTGCGATTTCGCCTGATATTTTCGCACAAACACTTCTATCTGTATTTTTTATATCAATTTCTCTAGTCAATTTTTCGTGATTTTTAATTGAATCTATAAATTCAGTATCAGACAAAAACTCGTCCTCTAATACAGAACCATTACTATGAGCATTTTTTGAATGTTTTAACCATGATCTATCAGTGGTTAGGTGTTCATTATTTACTAAAGAAGAGAGATCAATATTAGAAGTTTTTGGAAGACCGATATTTCTTCCAGAAAGAAATTCTTGATTACCAATCAGTTCTTCCATATTAGAAACTCCAATACTACTCATTATCTGTCTTACTTCTTCAGCAACATATAAGAAGAAATTTACAACATTTTCTGGAATACCTTTAAATCTTTTTCTTAACTCTTCTTTTTGAGTAGCAACTCCAACAGGACACTTGTTTGTATGACAAACCCGAGCCATTATGCATCCTTCAGCAATCATCGCTACAGAACCGAAACCGTATTCTTCAGCACCTAGTAAAGCTGCAATAACTACATCCCAGCCTGTTTTAAGACCTCCATCAGTTCTCAAAATTACTCTTTCACGTAAGTTATTCTCTAAGAGAGATTTATGAACCTCAGCAACACCTAATTCCCATGGTAAACCTGCATGTTTAATAGAACTTAGGGGCGAAGCACCTGTACCTCCGTCATGGCCTGAAATTTGAATTACATCTGCATTAGCTTTGCTTACTCCAGCAGCAATAGTGCCTATACCAATTTCAGAAACAAGTTTTACACTCACTTTCGCTTTTGGATGAACTTGGTGTAAGTCATGGATAAGTTGAGCTAAATCTTCAATTGAATAAATATCATGATGCGGTGGAGGAGATATTAGAGCTACTCCAGGTTTACTATTTCTTAGTTTTGCGATGTAAGAATCAACTTTTGGACCAGGTAATTGTCCCCCTTCTCCAGGTTTTGCACCTTGAGCCATTTTAATTTCGAGTTGTTTACCACTTCTTAGATATTCAGGTGTGACTCCAAATCTACCTGATGCTATTTGTTTAATAGCTGAACACGCGGTGTCTCCATTTTCTAGACCTTTAATAAATGGTAACGTCGCTGATTTAGTATTTTCATCGATATCATTTAAAACATTAAAACGAGCTGGATCTTCTCCCCCTTCTCCACTATTACTTTTGCCACCAATTCTGTTCATAGCAACTGCTAACACTTCATGCGCTTCTCTGGATAAAGCACCCAAACTCATACCTCCAGTGCAGAACCTTTTGCAAATTGATTCAACACTTTCAACTTCCTCTAATGGGATGCTTTTTCTTTTTGAACTAATTGTTAATAAATCTCTTAGAGATGTTGTCGGTCTATTACTAATGAGTTTTTTGTAAGTTTCAAAATGATCGTATCCTGGACCTTGTTTTATAGCTGAATGTAAAACTTTGGACATTTCAGGGTTATTGGAATGATATTCTCCATTATTTCTAAATTGCACAAATCCTAAAAATTCTAATTTTTTTAAATCGATCTCTGGGTAGGCTTTCGTATGTATAGAAATTGTTTCATTAGTTAATTCTTTTAAAGTTATGCCGGCGATGCGGCTTGTTGTACCATCAAAAGCAACTTTTATTAAGTCAGATCCAAGGCCTACAGCTTCAAAAATTTGTGCGCCATGGTAACTAGATAAAAGTGAGATGCCGATTTTCGAAAGAATTTTCCTAAGACCGTCTTCTAAAGCTTTTTTAATATTCTCTTGAACATCAATTATTGATAATGGATTTATTTTTTTGCTATCAATGAGTTTTTGAGTTTTTGGATGTTTTAACCAGTGTCTTCCTGCTTCTAAGGTCAACCAAGGGCAAACTGCGCTTGCACCATAACCAATCAAACAAGCCAAGTGATGTGTGCTCCAACATTGACCTGTTTCAATAATTAGAGAAGCTTTTAGCCTGATTTCTTTTTTTAGAAGATAATGATGAATTGCCCCAATAGCAAGTAAAGGAGGAATAAAAGTCTTTTTAGGATTAATTCCCTTATCAGAAATGATAATTAAAGAGCAACCTTCTTTAATAGAGATCTCACTCTGTTTACAAATTGCTTTTAATTGGTTCTCTAAGCCTTGAAAACCTTCCTCAATATCAAACAAAGTTGAAATTGTTTGAGATTTAATTTTTGATTTTTTAATGGAAATGAGTTCTTCCTCATTGAGAATTGGACTTTGTAAATGCACAAAAGGTTTAGGATCTTTAATCTCAAATGGAGTACATCTTGCTCCAAGATGCATCTCTAAACTCATTACCAGTTTTTCTCTCAGTGGGTCAATAGGAGGATTTGTAACTTGTGCAAATCTTTGCTTGAAATAGTCATATAAAATATGTGGCTTTGAAGAAAGCACTGCTAATGGGATATCGTCGCCCATGCAATAGGTTGGCTCTTTAGCTAATGAAGCCATTGAATCCAAAATTAGATCATTATCTTCTGCTGAAAAACCGTAGGCAGTTTGTTGTTGTAACATTTCAAGGTCTTTTAGTTTACAGTCTTTAAACCATTTACTATTTTCAATTTTTATAGTTCTATTACTTAGGAGATTTTTATAATCATGTCTTTGAGCCGCTTCAGATTTTACCTCCCAATTTCTTAGAATTCTACTTTGATGAAAATCAACTGCTAACATTTGTCCCGGTCCTAATCGACCTTTTTCTATTACTCTCTCCTCTTCAAGATCTACCACTCCTGTTTCTGAACCCATTATTACAAAACCATCATTTGTGATTGAATATCTTGCTGGTCTGAGGCCATTTCTATCGAGCGTTGCTCCGACAAAATTTCCATCAGCAAAGACAAGAAGTGCTGGACCATCCCAAGCTTCTTGTATGCTTGCAGAATATTCATAAAAAGCTTTTATATCTTCTCTCTGCTCAAGTTCTGGTTGATCTCTAAATGCTTCAGGAACAAGTTTTAATAATGAGTCAGTAATGGGCTGACCTGAACGAATATTGATTTCAAGAGTTGCATCAAGATTTGATGAATCACTTTTATTAATATCTACAATTGGCTTAATTTCGTTAGATAACTCCCCCCAAAAATCATCGATGTGTGTTTCTGAAGCTTTAGCCCAGTTAATATTACCTAAAAGAGTATTTATTTCGCCATTATGACCCAAAAATCTCATGGGCTGAGCTAGAGGCCATTTTGGAAGAGTATTGGTACTAAACCTACGATGATAAACAGAAAATGAAACTTTAAAGCTTTCTTCTTTTAGATCATGATAAAACTCAGATAATATTTCAGAACGAACCATACCTTTATAAACAACTGTTTGAGAACTTAGTGAGGCAAAATAAAATTCACAATCCCCAACATGGTTTTTGAAAGTTTCTCTTATTTTTTTTTCAATTCTTTTCCTTAATTGAAATAAAAGCCTTTCAACATCCTGATGATCTTTTTTATCTACATATAAAATCCACTGACTGATGAATGGAGCATTTGCTTTAGCCAAAGGACCTAAGATTTCATTATTAACAGGTACTGTTCTCCAAGAGGTTTTGTTGATTCTTAATTGTTTTGCTTCCTCATCACATATTGACTTACATTTTTCAATTTTTTCTTTTTTATTAGGCATAAAAACCATGCCTAAACCTCTATTAAATTCTTTAGTATCTTTTAGATTAATTTCTTTTTCTAGATATCCCCATGGAATTGAACATAAAATGCCCGCTCCATCTCCTGAATCACTATCTCCTCCACAACCTCCTCTGTGCTCCATGCAGTTAAGACCTTTCAAGGATTGTTGAAGGATCCAGTTGCTTTCTATCCCTTTTATATTTGCTATAAAACCAACTCCACACGCATCTTTCTCACCAATTATTCCATTTGGGGAATAACTATCTTGATATGGCCCAACGATTCTTTTGATACTCTCTCCCATAGATTATTTAATTTTATTTAGTGATTTATGTATTCCTATTATAAAAATAAATATGAAAATAAATCTAAAGATAATGAATATTTACCAAAGAAGTTTAATTTCACAATTGTTTTAAGAAAATATGATTAAAAAGTTTTAGTTGGTGCTCATAAAAGGTTATGATACTTAAATGTTTATTTTTATCTAAAAATAATAGATGCCCACCATTTCACAATTAATAGGTTCAGAAAGAAAGCGTCTGACTAGGAAAACAAAATCTCCTGCATTAAAAGCTTGCCCTGAGAGAAGAGGGGTATGTACAAGAGTCTACACATCAACACCCAAAAAACCTAATTCAGCTTTGAGAAAAGTTGCGAGGGTTAGATTAACTTCTGGTTTCGAAGTAACGGCCTACATACCTGGGATTGGACATAATTTGCAAGAACACTCTGTAGTACTACTTAGAGGGGGTAGAGTTAAGGATTTGCCGGGAGTTAGATATCATATAATAAGAGGAACTTTAGATACGGCTGGAGTTAAAGACAGACGTCAATCCAGATCTAAATATGGAGCAAAAGCTCCAAAAGATTAATTTGTAAACATCACTTTTAAAAAACATGTCACGTCGTAATGCAGCAGTAAAAAGACCAGTTCTTCCAGATCCTCAATTTAATAGTCGTCTTGCCTCAATGATGATTTCTCGATTGATGAAACATGGTAAAAAATCTACAGCTCAAAGAATATTGTCTGATGCATTTTCTTTAATAAGTGAGAGAACAGGTGGAAATGCAGTCGAATTATTTGAAACAGCAGTAAAAAATGCTACTCCTCTTGTTGAGGTAAGAGCCAGAAGAGTTGGTGGTGCAACATATCAAGTACCTATGGAAGTACGCCAAGAGAGGGGTACAGCTATGGCATTAAGATGGCTTGTTACATTTTCACGTGCAAGGAATGGCAAAAGTATGTCTCAAAAACTTGCTGGTGAGTTGATGGATGCAGCAAATGAAACTGGTAGTGCAGTTAAAAAAAGAGAAGATACTCATAAAATGGCTGAGGCTAACAAAGCTTTTGCACATTACAGATATTAATTTCATCAAAAAGGTACTTAAGTAGTTTATTATTAATAAAGTTTGCTTTTAGGGTGAACTATACTTATCAAAATTATTTTTATTTGGAGCTTTAAAATTGGCACGCGACTTTCCCCTAGAACGAGTAAGGAACATAGGTATAGCCGCTCATATTGACGCAGGGAAGACTACAACTACTGAAAGGATTTTGTTTTATTCAGGTGTTGTTCACAAGATAGGAGAAGTTCATGATGGTGCTGCCGTAACAGATTGGATGGATCAAGAACGAGAAAGAGGAATAACTATTACTGCTGCTGCAATATCAACTAGTTGGCAAGATCATAGAATTAATATTATTGATACTCCGGGACACGTTGACTTTACTATTGAAGTGGAAAGATCAATGCGAGTCTTGGATGGAGTAATAGCTGTATTTTGCGCTGTTGGTGGAGTTCAGCCTCAATCTGAAACAGTTTGGCGTCAAGCAGATAGATACTCTGTGCCAAGAATGGTTTTTGTCAATAAAATGGACAGAACTGGCGCAGATTTTCTAAAAGTTAATAAACAAATTAAAGATCGGCTAAAGGCTAATGCACTTCCAATTCAGCTACCTATTGGAGCTGAAGGAGATCTCACAGGAATTATTGATTTAGTAGCCAACAAAGCATATCTTTACAAAAATGACTTAGGCACTGATATCGAAGAAGGACCAATTCCATCTGAAATGGAGGATGAAGCTGCTGAGTGGAGAAATAAGTTGATGGAGAGTGTCGCAGAAAATGATGAAGAGTTAATCGAAATATTCCTTGATACAGGAGAACTATCTGAAGAACAACTTAAAAAAGGAATAAGAGAAGGTGTTTTAAAACATGGATTAGTTCCTGTATTATGCGGTTCGGCTTTTAAAAATAAAGGAGTCCAACTTGTTTTAGATGCTGTAGTTGATTACTTACCAGCTCCAGTTGATGTAAAACCAATCCAAGGAGTTTTACCAAGTGGTAAAGAAGATGTAAGACCTTCAGATGATAATGCTCCTTTCAGTGCATTGGCATTCAAAGTGATGTCAGATCCATATGGAAAATTAACTTTTGTCAGAATGTATTCAGGTGTTCTTTCGAAGGGAAGTTATGTAATGAATTCTACTAAGGATGCTAAAGAGAGAATTTCTAGATTAGTGATTCTTAAGGCTGATGAAAGAGAGGAGGTTGATGAATTAAGGGCTGGTGATTTAGGTGCTGTATTAGGCCTCAAGAACACAACAACTGGCGACACTTTATGTAATACAGAAGATCCAATAGTTTTGGAGACATTGTTTATCCCTGAACCAGTTATTTCAGTGGCTGTTGAGCCAAAAACTAAAGGGGATATGGAAAAATTATCAAAAGCTCTAACTGCATTGTCTGAAGAGGATCCAACATTTAGGGTAAGTACAGATCCTGAGACAAATCAAACTGTTATTGCAGGTATGGGTGAGTTGCACTTGGAAATCCTTGTGGACAGAATGTTAAGGGAATTTAAAGTTGAAGCAAATATAGGAGCTCCTCAGGTTTCATATAGAGAAACAATTAGGTCTAGTTCTAAAGGAGAAGGTAAATATGCAAGACAGACTGGAGGAAAAGGTCAATATGGTCATGTAATTATTGAAATGGAACCTGCTGAAGTCGGCAAAGGTTTTGAATTTGTAAATAAAATTGTTGGCGGAGCTGTACCAAAAGAGTATATTGGTCCTGCATCTAATGGAATGAAAGAAACCTGTGAATCAGGCGTTCTTGCCGGTTATCCACTCATTGATGTAAAAGTAACACTAGTCGATGGTTCATTCCACGATGTAGACTCATCTGAAATGGCCTTCAAAATTGCAGGTTCCATGGCTTTTAAAGACGGGGTTAAAAAATGCAATCCTGTCCTTTTAGAGCCTATGATGAAAGTTGAGGTCGAAAGTCCTGACGACTTTCTTGGATCTGTAATTGGCGATCTCTCTTCTAGAAGAGGTCAAGTAGAAGGACAATCTGTTGATGATGGATTGTCTAAGGTACAGGCCAAAGTGCCCTTAGCCGAAATGTTCGGTTATGCCACTCAACTCCGATCAATGACTCAAGGTCGGGGTATATTTTCAATGGAGTTCGCAAATTATGAGGAAGTTCCTCGTAATGTTGCCGAAGCTATCATTTCCAAGAATCAGGGCAACTCCTGATCTCTAAACTAAAAAACTCTTAAACCCTCGATTCTTTAATTCAAAATGGCTCGCGAGAAGTTCGAAAGGAACAAACCACATGTCAACATAGGTACTATTGGCCACGTTGATCATGGAAAAACAACACTTACTGCTGCTATTACAAACGTATTAGCCAAAAAAGGTCAAGCTCAAGCTCAAGACTACGGAGACATTGATGGTGCTCCTGAAGAAAGAGAGCGTGGCATTACTATCAATACAGCTCACGTCGAATATGAAACTGAAGGCAGACATTATGCTCATGTGGATTGCCCTGGACATGCTGATTATGTAAAAAATATGATTACAGGGGCCGCCCAAATGGACGGAGCTATTCTGGTTTGTGCGGCCACAGATGGCCCTATGGCTCAAACTAAAGAGCATATTCTTCTTGCAAAACAAGTTGGAGTACCTGCTCTTGTAGTAGCTCTAAACAAGTGCGATATGGTCGATGATGAAGAAATCATTGAACTTGTCGAAATGGAAATTAGAGAACTGTTAGATAGTTATGACTTCCCTGGAGATGACATTCCTATAATTCAAGTCTCAGGTTTAAAAGCTCTCGAAGGTGACTCCACTTGGGAATCAAAGATTGAAGAATTAATGAAAGCAGTTGATGCTAGCATTCCTGAACCAGAAAGAGAAGTTGATAAACCATTCTTAATGGCGGTTGAAGACGTCTTCTCGATTACTGGTAGAGGAACTGTTGCTACTGGAAGAATTGAGAGAGGTAAAGTTAAAGTTGGAGAGGAAGTAGAAATTGTTGGAATAAGAGATACAAGATTAACAACTGTTACTGGCGTTGAAATGTTCCGAAAACTTCTTGATGAAGGTATGGCTGGAGATAATGTTGGTTTACTCTTACGTGGTGTTCAGAAGGAAGATATTGAGAGAGGAATGGTACTTGTTAAGAAAGGATCTATTACTCCTCATACTCAGTTTGAAGGTGAAGTTTATGTTCTCAAAAAAGAAGAGGGCGGTAGACATACTCCTTTCTTCGCAGGGTATAGACCACAGTTTTATATCAGAACTACTGATGTTACAGGTCAAATAACTGCATTTACCTCAGATGATGGCTCTAATGTTGAAATGGTTATGCCAGGAGACAGAATCAAAATGACTGGAGAATTAATTTGTCCAGTAGCTATTGAACAAGGTATGAGATTCGCTATTCGCGAAGGTGGACGTACTATTGGTGCTGGAGTTGTTTCTAAAATACTCAAATAATATATTTGAATTTTAAAAACTTAACCTCAATCACCTAATATAGGAAAGTGGATAAGGGTCATTGATTAAAATGACCCTTAACTAGATGTTATTAGAAATTATGACTGCATCAATCGCACAACAAAAAATAAGGATAAGACTGAAAGCATTTGACAGAAGAATGCTAGATTTGTCTTGTGACAAAATAATCCAAACTGCTGACACTACTTCTGCCTCAGCAATAGGTCCAATTCCTCTACCTACAAAAAGGAAGATTTATTGTGTCCTAAGATCACCACATGTTGATAAAGATTCTAGAGAGCATTTTGAAACAAGAACACATCGAAGAATAATAGATATCTATAGTCCTTCTGCAAAAACTATTGATGCTTTAATGAAGTTAGATCTCCCTAGTGGTGTAGATATAGAAGTTAAACTTTAAGAAATCCCGAAACTGCCCTAAATTTATTAATATAAAAGTAATGTAATGAGGTTAAGATGGGAGAGCTTTCTGTAAGGGAATTACCTTTATTTCCTTTGCCAGAAGTAGTCCTTTTTCCTCAAGAAGTATTACCTTTACATATTTTTGAATCTAGATATAGAATCATGCTTCAATCAGTACTTGAAAGCGATTCTATGTTTGGTGTTATAAAGTGGGATCCAACTACAAAAAGTATGGCTAATATAGGATGTTGCGCCCAAATTATAAAACATCAAACTGCAGAGGATGGTAGAAGTAATATTATCACTCTGGGACAACAAAGATTTCAAGTATTAGAAATCACGCGTTCGACTCCATTTTGTTCGGCGATGGTTAGTTGGATCAGTGATGAGAATATTGATGACCTTCAAAAATTAGATTCTCTAAAAGATTCAGTTAAAGAAGCTCTTAGTGATGTTATTAAACTAACAAGCAAATTGACAAATACTAAGAAAAACCTGCCAGATAAATTACCCGATAACCCAATGGACTTATCATTTTGGATAGGAGCTCATTTGGGTGGTCCTGTTGCGGAGGAACAGCAAAGACTTCTTGAGGAAAGAAATACTTTTACACGTTTGCAAAGAGAATATGAAATGCTTGATCATACAAGAAAACAACTTGCAGCAAGAACAGCCTTAAAAGAAAGTTTTCCTGATATAAAAGAAAATTAAATGTTTGAATTTTTTTTACATTTTTTGTTACTAGTTTTATTTTTTTTAGTCCTTTTTATAATTTGGAGAATTAATGCAAGAAAATTCATTTCTTCCGGAACTGTAGCTTCTGCATATGATGCTTGGACCCAGGATAAATTACTTGAGAGATTGTGGGGAGAACATATACATTTGGGCTTTTATCCCTCAGGGAAAAAAAATATTGATTTTAGAAAGGCTAAAGTTCAGTTTGTTCATGAATTAGTCAAATGGAGTGGTTTAGATAAATTGCCAAAGGGATCCAGAATTCTCGATGTAGGTTGTGGAATAGGGGGAAGTTCTAGGATTCTTGCAAAATTTTATGGATTTAATGTCACGGGTATTACAATTAGTTCGGCTCAAGTTAAAAGAGCAAGAGAACTAACTCCTCACGGTCTAAATTGTAACTTCCAAGTTATGGATGCTTTGGATTTGCAATTTGAAGATGGATCATTTGATGCTGTCTGGAGTGTTGAGGCCGGTGCACACATGAATGATAAAACCAGGTTTGCAGATGAAATGCTGAGAACTCTAAGACCAGGGGGTTATTTGGCATTGGCTGATTGGAACTCAAGAAACCTCGAGGCATACCCTCCATCATTTTTTGAGAAGATAGTTCTTAAACAATTACTTGAACAATGGGTTCATCCTAATTTTATTAGCATTAGTGAATTCGGTAATATTCTTAGAACTAATAAAAATAGTTCAGGAAGAGTTATTTCTGAAAATTGGAATTCTTATACAAATCCTTCATGGTACGAATCCATTATTGAAGGCATTCGAAGGCCATTTTCGATTTTATCTCTTGGCCCTTTGGCGATAGTTAAGTCCATTAGAGAGATCCCTACCATTCTTCTAATGAATTGGGCATTTAGGAGAGGTTTAATGGAGTTTGGGGTTTATAAATGTAGAGGATAAATTAATTGAGTTCAACATTTTCAGAAAAATAGTTCCCAAAATCTACAAAGTTTTTACAAAGTGGCATTAGTTTATTTTTTAACTCAATAAAATTTTTAACATTATTCTGATTATTTATTTCTAAATCAATGTAAATAATATATTCTCCTAACTCTCTTTTAGAGGGCCTAGACTCTATTTTGCTCATATTAAATCCAAAATCCGCAATATAATTAATAGCTTTAAGCAAAGCACCAGGCTTATTTGAGATTAATGAAAAAGCAAAACTTGCAATATTAGCAGTATTAGAATTTGGTTCTTTGCTCAATAATACAAATCTAGTGCAATTACCTGGAACATCATTAATAGGAAAGGCTAATTCTTTAAGTCCCTTAATTTGAATTAATGATTTTGAACCGATAGCTGCTCTGAATTTACTTCCCTTGACCATATTGACAGCCTCTGATGTTGAATTTGTTGGAAGAGGGATTGCATTTGGAAGATTTTCAGATAACCATTCTGAACATTGAGCTAATGCTTGAGGATGAGACAATACTTCTGAAATATTTGAAAGTTCTCCATTACTAATTAGTGCATGTTTTATGGGCAAAACAATTGCTTTATTGATAAATATGTCCGGAAATTTCCAAAGGGCATCTAGAGTGGCTGTAACACCGCCTTCGACCGAATTTTCAATAGGAACTACTGCAGCATCACAATTGTTGTACGCTATTGATTTAATGACCGAATGCAACCCATTACATGGTACAAATATAGGAGTCTGAAAATTGGCAAGCTTTGATAATATATGAGCTGCTTTTTCTGCGTATGTTCCTTGAGGTCCCAAATATGCAACTTGTTTGCGCATGATTAATCTTAAGAAAAAAAGAGATCAAATAAGCATTGGAGGAATATAAAAAATGCTATTGTCTTTTGATGCTAAACAAAAACTAAAACTTACTGTAACACGTAACAAAGAATATCTTTCTAAATATCTTTTGGAAGAAGAAAGAGTTGTTGGAGCAATGCTTGACTCCAAAAAATTAGTACCAGAGGGAGAAGGTAGGTATAAGTATAAAGTAACAAGTTTTAAGGTTTTTCAATTAGATATTAACCCTGTTGTGTCAATTGCGGTAGACAATAAAGATGGAATTCTAAGAATGAGTGCCCTTGACAGTACATTGGATGGTTTAGGAATGATTGATGACTTTAATCTTGTTTTGAAAGCTAATTTGGAGGCCACTGATATTGGATTAGAAGGAGAGGCGCTTTTAGGTGTATCTGTAAGCCAACCCCCTTTATTGAAGCTGGTACCAAAGAAAATTTTAGAATCTACTGGTCATTCGGTATTAAATGGAATTTTGTTGGGCATAAAGTCAAGAGTTCAGCAGCAATTAGTGAAAGATTTTTTAGATTGGTGTGCATTAAATAAGATTTGATTTCCTTAAAAAACTTCTCCTATGAAGCTTAGTTATTCCATTTTTTTTGATGGAAGAAAGATGCTCTTTGGTACCATAACCTTTATTTTTAAATATTAAGTATCCTGAGTATTTCCTTTCTAACCTTTCCATTAGATTGTCGCGAGATACTTTTGCAACTATGCTTGCAGAAGCTATCGCGGTAAATTTTGAGTCTCCTGATATTATATTTTCCTGAATTCCTTTCCATGGCCTTAATAATAAGGGACCATCAATAATTAGTTTAGATGGCATTTCTTTTAATTTTTTTAAAGCTCTAATCATTGAAAGTTCCGTCGCGACCCTAATGCCTAACTTATCTATTTCTCTGGCGGAAGATTGCCCAATTCCATAATCAGAAGAAAGTAACAAAATTTTTGGTAGGAGTAATTTTCTTTTTTTTGGAGTTAATTTTTTACTATCCATTACTCCAAATTGTTTCAAGATAAATTTATTTTTTTCATTTAATATTACAACTGCTGAGAAAACTGGACCAAAAACTGCTCCCCTACCTACTTCATCTATTCCAACTTCGGACACTTTATTCAATGCTTGCTGACGATCGTCTTCTTTTTTTTCTTGCATTATTTATCTCATCTGTAAGTTCAATTTGATCTTTCTGATCTATGAGTACAACTTCATTATTTTCATTTGTTGATTTATCTTTAATATTTTCTTCACTATTAATTTCAATTTCTTCTTTTTTTGATTTTGAGGTTTCTTTAATTTGTTTTGGTTTTGTTTTTTTGTTATCTAAATTTTTTTCTTTCTGACTACTTTCTTTCAAACGTACAAAATTATTGCTGGTGAGATATTCTCTACCTAACTTAATAAGTGGATTTATACCTAATTGACTGAAAACAATCTTTTCATCATTTGTGAGATTGATAGTAATTAAATTATTTTCTTTTGTATTTAATGTATTTAAATCAACATTATCATTTTCCGTTTTAGTAGAAGAATCTTCCTTATTTAGGTTCTTAGGTGTTAGGAATTCCTTTTCAACAATTTTTTCCTGCTTGTCAGTTGATAGAGAAGCATCAATCTCTAAAGGTTTTAAACTGTTTTTTCTGTAAGGTTTTTCTTCAATATCTTTAACTTGAATATTAGCAATTTCATGATTCAATTGAGTTTCTACATGGCCTAGACCATTGCAAGTTGAACATTTTTTCGCGAATAATTCATATATATTTTGACCTTGTCTTTTTCTAGTTAATTCAACTAAACCTAATTCAGTAAGTTGAGCTATCTGAGGCCTAGCAGAATCATCTTTTATTGCTGAAGTAAAATGCTCAAGCAACTGGAATTGATCCCTTCTAGATTCCATATCAATAAAATCAACTACTATAACCCCACCAATATTTCTTAATTTCATTTGTCTTGAGATTTCAACTGCTGCTTCGCAATTAGTCCACAAAACAGTTTGTCTTGAGTTGGCGGATCTAGTAAATGATCCAGAGTTTACATCAATTACTGTTAAAGCTTCAGTTGGCTCAATAATGATATAACCTCCTGAGGGCAAATCTACTCTTGGTTGAAGAGCTTTTTGAATTGTTTTCTTTATTTCGTATTTTTCTAAAATATGTTGGTTTAAATCGTTATCATGAAACTCAATATCTAAATTAGATTCATTACTTATTAAAAAATCTTTTGCTTTCTCAACTGAAAATTTACTATCAATAATAATACTTTTAGTTGATGATTTAATATAATCTCTCAAAATCTTTAGAGAGAAATCATCATCTCTTTTTATTAAATTTGGTGGATTAGACGTCTCAGAAACTTTTAAAATGTTATCCCATTGATGTACTAAATTTTCTAAATCTTCAATAAGTAGTTCTTCTTTTATCTTTTCAGCCTCTGTTCTGAATAATAAACCTGTGCAAGGTGGTTTTATTAAAACTCCAAGAGCTTTTAAACGGCTTCTTTCAGTCTCTGTATTTATTTTTCTGGAAATATTTACTCCCTGACCATATGGCTGTAGTATCAAATACTTTCCTGGTATTGAAATACTTCCGGTAAGCCTAGGACCTTTAGATCCTGTGGGTTCTTTTATTACCTGTACTAATACTTTTTGTTTTGGTTCTAGTAATTCAGTGATTCCTAAAGTTCCTTTTTTGAGTCTTAATGGGCCGAGATCTGATACATGGATAAATCCATTTTTATCACTTTCACCAATATTTATGAAAGCGGCATCTATACCAGGTAGAACATTTTCAACTGTTCCAAAAAATATATCGCCAATTTGATATTGACCTTGTGCGACGATTAATTCATCAACTCGATCATCTGTGAGTAGTGCTGCAATTCGAGCCTGCTCAGCGATGATAATTTGCTGAGACATACAATTTATTCTGAATGGTTTGAATTTTGAAAATCAGCTTAAAAAGACTTAAGTTTTATCTTTTAAGAAAGAAATTGTTTAGCTATAATTATTTACTTTTAAACTAAAATGAATAGCAATTAAAATCTGCTATGTATAAAGCTTTGGACGACTTTCAAATTATTTGAAATTTAATTAATAAGCTATGATTTTTTTCTTTAATCATAACTACCATAATATTAACATCTAATCACCACTAAAGCACATTAATCCATTATCATCATATAGGTTAAAATTTTTTACTAAAGTGGTTAAAGTAAACGAAAATTATTTAAAACTCAAGGCTGGTTATTTATTCCCCGAAATTGCTAAAAGAGTAAAAATATATTCTCAATCAAATAAGAGTTCTGCCATCATTAAGTTAGGTATAGGTGATGTTACGGAACCATTACCCAAAGCCTGTAGAGATGCTATGGGTAAAGCTTTAAATGAAATGGGAACAACTGAAGGTTTTAGGGGGTATGGACCAGAACAGGGTTATTCTTGGCTAAGAGAAAAAATTTCTGAGCATGATTTTATTTCGAGAGGTTGTAAAATTTCACCTGAAGAAATCTTTGTTTCAGATGGTTCGAAATGCGACAGTAGCAACATTTTAGATATTCTTGGTGAAGATAATTTAATTGCTGTCACTGATCCTGTTTACCCAGTTTATGTTGATAGTAACGTTATGACCGGCAGGACTGGTGATTCTCTCGATAATGGAACTTATCAAGGGTTAACATATCTTGCAATAAACGAGGAAAATAACTTTTTGCCAGAACTACCTAAAAATAAAGTTGATATTCTATATCTTTGTTTCCCAAACAATCCTACTGGAGCAACCATTACTAAAGAAGAATTGAAAAAGTGGGTTGAATATGCTTTGCAAAATAAATCTTTAATACTTTTTGATGCGGCTTATGAAGCATTTATTCAAGATAAAGATATTCCTCACTCAATATATGAGATTGAGGGAGCAAAGGATTGTGCTATTGAATTTAGATCTTTTTCAAAGAATGCAGGTTTCACTGGAGTTAGATGTGCTTATACAGTAATACCTAAAAATCTCAAAGGTTTGAGCTCAACAAATGAGGAAATAGATTTATGGCCTCTTTGGAATAGGCGACAATCTACAAAATTTAACGGAGTAAGTTATGTCGTTCAGAGAGGGGCAGAGGCTGTATATTCTCCTGAGGGAAACAAAGAGGTGAGAGATTTAATTGATTTTTATATGGAAAATGCAAAAATAATGAAAAATAAACTTGAGACTGCGGGGTATAAAGTTTATGGAGGGGACAATGCACCGTATATATGGATTAAAGTTCCTGATCAAATGACATCTTGGGACTTTTTTGATTTCCTTCTCCAAAAAGTTAGTGTTGTGGGAACACCAGGTAGTGGATTTGGATTGTCAGGAGAAGGCTATTTTCGTTTGTCAGCATTTAATTCACGATCAAATGTCATTGATGCAATGGAAAGAATAATTAATATATAATTATTATTAGTATTTAGATTCTAAGAAATTTAATGTTATCCATAAAGCTTGAACTAAGTGAAAGTAATAATTCAGCAGTGATTGAAAAGAAACCTGCTGAGTTAAAAAATAAATCTCCAAAATACAAGGTTTTACTTCATAATGATCCAGTTAATTCTATGGAGTATGTAACCATTTCACTAAGAGAAGTTGTACCTCAATTAAGTGAGCAAGATGCTATCGCCATAATGCTAGAGGCACACAATACCGGAGTCGGATTGGTAATCGTTTGCGATTTAGAGCCAGCAGAATTTTATTCAGAGTCATTAAAGTCCAAAGGAATCTCTAGTTCAATTGAGAAAGAGGATTAACTAAGACTGAAAATTTACTTAGAGTGAGCTAATTTCCTTTCTGATAAGGGACGGACTTTTAGAGATTCTTTTAAGGGAGATTTTCCATATTCTCTTTCAAGTATATTGATAACTGTTTTACCAAATTCATCTTCTAGATTTTCAAAAGCTTCTAGACAAACTTGACCAAGTTTTTTCCCTAATGAGCCTGGATTCCATAGAAGTTTTCTCGCTGTCCAGGGCATCATGCTCATGGGATTATAATTAGGCTTTAGAATTTTATGATCTAGTGCGTACTTCTCAAGAAGAGTATGAGGTTGTAAACCTATAAAGAATATGGCAGGGTCAACTAAGCCTTTCCCAAAAATATTTTCAAGTTCTCTATGGTAAGCAATGGTTTGTCTTATCGTGCTTGGCGTTTCATCAAAAACATTAAATGAATAATTGACTGAAACATGTTTCTTGAAACCAGATTTGACTAGCATTCTGCAATTATTTAATACAGTTCCAAGATCATATGCTAACCTCATTTTTCTAACAAGTTCTTGGGAGCCTGAAGTGATACCTATTTCAAAATAACTCATCCCTGTATCCACCATGAGCTGTGCTAGTTCAGCGTCAATATTATCTGCTCTTATATAGGCAGCCCAATTAATATCGTTCCAGCCTTGATCTTTAATAGCTTGCAAAAGTGTTTTTGCATCTTCAATATGTTTTTTGGATGGAATAAACTGCGCATCTGTGAACCAAAATCCTCTTACTCCGAGATCATACAGTTGCTTCATTTCTTTAATTACTTCATTAACAGGATTTACACGAACTTTTTTCCCTTCTACAACTGTATAAACACAGAAACAACAATTATGAGGACAACCTCTTTTTGTTTGCACCCCTACATAGTAATCACCTCCTTCTATATACCAATTAAATTCTGACCATATTGATTTAATATATTGATAGTCGCAGGCAGTTTTTACAGTGCCTAAAGGTTGTTCGTGTATTAATTTGTTCCGAGGTTTTTGTCCAGCAAGATAACATCTTTCGTCCTTTATAGAATCCCCCCTAATGATTTTCTCTATTAGATTTTCTCCCTCTCCAACAGAAATAACTGTTCCTTTTGGAAGTAGATTTCCTAATTGTTCATAAAAGACGCTTACAGCTCCACCTCCCAAAATTACTTTTACATCTTTATTGTATTTTTGTGCTCTATTCAATCCCATCTTAACTAGAGAAGTATTCCTATATATTTCTCCATAATGAGATGCAATTAATTTTAAACCTCCCCAAGAACCTCTAATTTTTTTAAGGATATTTCTAGAGTAGAAAACTTCAAAAGAGTTTTGTAAGGGATTTCCACTCCTACCATCAACAGGTGCATAAATTTGTATATCTCTCCATGAAAAAATAATTAGATGAGGTCTAAATTGATCAATTTTTCTACCTAGATATTTCGAAACTTTTTTAGATGGAATTATTGCTAAATCAATAAATTGCTGCTCAATATTTGGAAAACATTTGTGAATATGATCTGCTATGTAGATTGGTCCTATCGGAAATATTGGATTACATGGAAGTCGTACAATAAGAATTTTCCCGAAGTGCTTTCTGCGGAAATTGTTTTTATTTGATTTATTGAACTCGAAATTAAAATTCATACCATTAAATTATAATGAATCTATTTCCTTTAAGAATCTAACTACTTTATTACTAATTTGGAGAAATTAAAAATCCCTTAGAAAATACAAATCAATTTATTTAAATTTAAATATTAGAAATTATATAAATTCAACCTAATTCGAGAAGTTTAAATCCATCTATTCTGAAGCGGACAGAATCTTTTATCAAAAACAATATAACTTTTTTGCCAGAACAATGTATGAGAGGAATAAAAATAAGAATTATTAAATGAAATTTGAATTTTTAAATTCTATTAATTCTTTTTTTGAATTTGCTTGCGAAATGCCGATAATTGGAATTGAACCAATGACCTACTGTTTACGAGACAGTTGCTCTACCGCTGAGCTATATCGGCAATATTAAAATATAGAAATTTTCTTATATGATTAATTCTATAAATGAAAGTTTTTATGTCAAAAATAGATCCTGAATTAAAAAAGAAATTATTAAAGGAATCTCAAACTCCTTTCAAGGGATTAAGGAAAATATTGTGGATAGCTTTTAGTGGTTCAGCATTTTTAGGTCTTCTTGTAATGATTTCCAAATTTGCAAGTGGAAGTGAATTACAGCAAAATAATCTTCTTATACAATTAGCTGCTTGTGTTTTATTTCCTACTTTATTATTCCTTGATAGAGATAAAGATTAATAAGTAAATATTTAATTATTGAGTTAATGTCCTCTTTTTGGTGACAAATTTAAATGCTTCTATTATGTCCCCATTTATCCATGAAGAGAATTTATCGCACCCAACTCCACATTCAAATCCTGTATTCACTTCTTTAACATCATCCTTTGCCCTTTTGAGTGAGTCTAAATTTCCTTCAAAAATTACTTTATCTGATCTAATAACTCTTAGAGAACAATTTCGTTGTAATTTACCAGTTTGTATATAACAACCTGCGATAGCTCCTTTACCCACTGCAAAGGTTGCTCGAACTTCTGCTTTACCTAATGATTCTTCAACAAGATCGGGTTCAAGTAACCCTTCCATGGCCAACTGAATATCTTCTAAGAGTTTATAAATTACTTCATATTCTCTGATATCAACGTCATTAGCATCAGCTGCTCTCTTCGCACCGGAAGCCAATGAGGTGTTAAATCCAATGATTACTGACCCAGATGCAGCAGCTAAATCGATATCTGTTTCAGTTATTTCTCCAGGAGCAGAAAGTAGGACTCTGACTTGAACTTCATTTTTGGGTAATTGTTCTAGTGATCCTAATATCGCTTCAACACTACCTTGAACATCAGCCTTAAGAATTAAGTTTAACTCCTTTAGTTCTCCATCATTTGCTTGAGTTGATAATGATGATAAGCTGACTCTTCTAGAGGCCATTTGCTGAGCTAATTTTGTGGCTCTAGCATCTGTTGCCCTTTCTCCGACAATGGCTCGTGCAGTTTTTTCATCAGGATAGACTTCGAATTCATCTCCTGCAGTTGGTACTTCACTGAATCCTAGAGCTTCCACTGGGAATGATGGCCCTGCTTCTTTGATTCTATTACCATGCTCATCAACCATTGCTCTAATTTTTCCAAGGACTGAACCCGCGGCTAAAACATCTCCAGATTTCAAGGTTCCATTTTGTACTAATAAAGTAGCCACAGGCCCTTTTGCTTTGTCTAGATGGGCTTCAATAACTGTACCTTTTGCGAATCTATCAGGGTTAGCTTGTAGATCTTCTACCTCTGAAACTAATAAGATCATTTCGAGTAATTTATCAATATTTTGTTTTTTGATAGCACTTACTGGAACCATCACTGTATCGCCTCCCCAATCTTCAGCAATTAAATCTTTTTCTGATAGTTCCTGCTTTACTCTGTCTGGAGAAGCCCCTTCTTTATCAATTTTATTTATTGCAACGACAATTGGTACTTTTGCAGCTTTTGCATGACTAATAGCTTCAAGTGTTTGAGGTCTGCAACCATCATCTGCAGCAACTACAAGAACAGCTACATCTGTAACCTTTGTACCCCTTGCTCTCATTGCAGTAAAGGCTTCATGACCAGGGGTATCAAGAAAAGTTAATTTTTTCTTTTGAGATTCATGTTCAAATTCAACTTGATAAGCTCCTATGTGTTGAGTGATGCCCCCTGCTTCCCCCGAAGCTACTCTGGATTCTCTGATGGAATCTAAAAGACTTGTTTTGCCATGATCGACATGACCCATCACTGTAATAACAGGCGGTCTTCTTATTAGATTATCAATATCATCAGATTCAATCATATCAACTGTTTTCTCAGCAGCTTCTTGGATATCATCTTGTAAAACAGGCACCCCAAATTCTTCTGCTACTGTTTCGATAGTTGCTAAGTCAAGTGATTGAGTAACAGTTGCCGTTATGCCTTTAAAGAAAAGAGATTTTATTATTTCAGAACTTTCAAGGCTTAATTTATCAGCTAATTCTTGAACAGTTAAATTATCTTCGGGAACTATTATCATTTCAGGTCTTACTTGTTTGGCCTCTTTGGCAGCCTTTAATTCCATTGCTCTTCTTTTCTGCCTTTGTCTTGTGGTCTCTTTTTTCTTCTTCTTAAATTGTTTGATAGATTTTTGAGATTTAGTTTCTTCAGACTTTTCTTTCTTAGGACGCGCCAGACTTGCTGATAAAATTGAAATTTTCTCGCCTGAATATCCACTAGTTTCAGATGTTAATGAATCATCATTTTCACCAATAATATGAACTTTCTGCCTCTGTTTTTGAGGATTTTTACTTCTTAATGCTTCAAGTTTTGCGCTATCATCCCAGTCTGTCTTTCCAGGTTTCTTTGCATTATTTGAAAATGTTCTATGAGGAGGTTTTTTGGAACTTGGAGTAGCATTTGGACGACTATTAGGCGCTTTCGCCTTCTGCTTAGGTGCATCGATATTTTGTTTTGCGTTATTCTTTTTACCTAGGTTGTCATTCTCAGAGTTACTATTTTTTTGAAGTTGTAAAAGTTCGTTAGGTGATACTGGCTTCCTTATCCCAGAGGAATTTTGGCCATTGAATTTAGAACCAGGCCTATTAGGCATGCCCGGTCTGTTGGGAGAACCAGGTCTATTGGGATTGCCTTGCCTATTAAATGAACCAGGTCTGCCTTGATCTGAAGGTTTGTTTCTTAAACCAGGTCTATTGGGCATGCCAGGTCTGTTGGGAGAACCAGGTCTATTGGGATTGCCTTGCCTATTAAATGAACCAGGTCTGCCTTGATCTGAAGGTTTGTTTCTTAAACCAGGTCTATTGGGCATGCCAGGTCTGTTGGGAGAACCAGGTCTGTTTGAGGTGGTTTGTTTAAAAGTAATGTTTTGCTTATTATTATTTTGCTTATTAGGATTTATTTTTGGATCTTCTCTTCTTATTGGAGCTCCTACGAGCTCAGGGGTTTTCATTCTATTATTAAAATTTTTTGTTGTAGGTTTGTTCGTATTTTGATCAGGTTTGTTTGATAGTAGTCTTTTATCCTCTGCTCTTGAGATGTTCTGGGAAGATTCATTAGATTTAACATTATTATTTATATTTTTAGGCTTTGCAATTAATTGAATAGGTGGTTTTGCCGGACTTTTGAAAGGTGGGGTTGTGTTATTTTCAAAAGTTTTTTTATCTTGGTTTAAATTCTGTGAAGGTTTAATTTTTATATTTGTACTTGTAAGATTTGCTCGAGATTGTGAACTGTTGGTATTTGTGGGTTTATTGAGATTTGTAGGTTTATTAGAAATTATTTTTTGACTCTCAGGTTTATTAAGAGGTTTAATCAACAATGGCTTTTTGTTTGAATTGTCTCTAAGAGGTTTCCCTTTCATAGAAGAGATAACTGAAGATTCATTTTCTTTGTTTTGTTTATAATTTTCTTTTTTAATCGAAGGTTTATTAATAGAAAGAATTTTTTTATCTGAATTTTTTTTATTAATAAGATTTTTTATTTTTTTTGCTTCCTCTGCACTAATTGAACTGCTGTGGCTTTTAACCGAAATTGAAAGTTTTTGAGCGGCATCCAATATATCTTTATTTTCCAGATTTAAGTCTCTGGAAAGTTCATAAATTCTGATTTTATCGCTGATAGTCATTTAATCGGATTTGTACTCTTTTGAAATTGAAGAGGATTTAATTTAATTATATTCCCTTAATGGGGGTAGTTATTGTAGCTTGTAATTTCTTTTTCAAAAATTTCAACAAATTCAGGTTCTAAAGATGTTTTTAAAGCTTTTTGAAGCTTTTTTTTGATCTTGGAATCTGAGTAGCATTTTTTTGACTTGCAAATGTAAGCTGATCTCCCCATTCCCTTTTGAAGCATGATGCCTTGCTTATAATCTTTAGTAATCTTTAAAAGATTTTTCCGGTCATATGTTTTTCTACATGAAATGCATACACGCAAAACAGGGATTTGTTGTATCACCGTTTTTTCTCCTCTTTGGCAGATATCTCAGTATCTTGAACAGTCTCTAATGGATCATTATCTGTGAATTCTTCTCCTTCGTATTGTTCCTCTCCATATTCTTCTTCATCTTCGGGAAGGGGATAAAGCTCCCTTAATCTTGCATCTTCTGCAGCACGCTCAGCTTGTTCTGCTTCTAATCTTTGTTCAGCTTCTCTCTGGAGATTCTCTTCATCTTCCCTTTGAATGATTAATTCAGAGACTGCAGCATCTTCTGCTTCCTGATCGTATTCATGTGAGTTTTTAACGTCAATCTTCCAACCAGTTAATCTTGCGGCAAGTCTTACATTTTGACCTTCTCTACCAATTGCGAGACTTAATTGATCAGGAGGCACTAGTACGTGCGCATGTTGCCCTGCTGGGTCTACAAGTCTTACTTGATCGACTTTCGCAGGACTTAAAGAGTTTAAAATATACTGAATTGGATTAGATGACCATTTAATAACATCAATTTTTTCTCCTCTTAATTCATTTACTACTTGTTGAATTCTTGCTCCTCTAGCTCCAATACAGGCACCTACAGGGTCCACTTCTTCTTCGACACTATCAACAGCTACTTTTGTTCTTGGCCCAACAGCTCTTGAAGGAGGGTTGGCTTCTCTTGAAACAGCAACAATTTTCACTGTACCTTCTTGAATTTCAGGGACTTCATTTTCAAACAAATAAACCACTAAACCAGCATTTGCTCTACTTACAAAAAGTTGCGGCCCTTTTCTTGCAATTTCGCTAACTTCCTTCAAAAATACTTTGAAAGTTGCATTTGCTCTATAATTATCATTTGGTAATTGATCTCTCTTGGGAAGTTCGGCCTCTACTTCAGGTCTACCAATACCCGAACTAACTCCCATAATGACTGATTGTCTTTCAAATCTTATAACTCTTGCAGTTAAAACAGGATCTTCCAAATCCGCAAATTCTTCTTGGATCATTTTTCGTTGTTGATCTCTTAATTTTTGGGCTAAAACTTGCTTTGTTGTTGAAGCAGCCATTCGTCCAAAATCTTCTTTTTCAGGAGTAACGTCTAAAACAACTGTGTCACCTATTTGAGCATCATCAGCTACTTGTTTAACTTCTACAAGAGATATTTGATGATCTTCGCTCTCAACTTCTTCAACAATTATTTTACTTGATAAAATCCTGTAACCTTCTTCATCTAGATCTAGTCCAACATCAAAATTACTGAAATATTCTTCATCAAATGGATCTTGGTTAACTCCAATGTAAAAAGTTTTTCTATATTTTTCGTATCCCTTTAATAAAGCTTCGCGTAAGGCTAATTCCACGATATTAGGAGGTAACTTTTTTTCCTCACTAATGTCTTCAATGAGATTGTTTAAACCTGGGAGAATAACTAATGCCATCTATGATGGGAAATTGAATAATGGTTGAAAATAATTAATCTTTTAATGTACAAAGACTAATTTTTAATACTTCATCAAAAGGTATTTTTTTAATCTTACCTTTTATGTTAATGGCTAAATAATCTTTAGACTTTTCATAAAGTAAACCATTCAGAAATTTTATTTTTGAATTCTTTTGGTTTAACTCAACATTAACTGGGAAACCTTTAAAAGTTTTGAAGTCTCTCTCTGAGGTTAGTTCATCACTGACCCCTTGACTACTAATTTCTAACACATATGAACAATTTAAAAGATTTGATTTTTCTATTTCGTCAGATGCTGGGGTATTAAATAGCGCACAATCATCTAAGGAAATGTCATCCCCATTAGTTTTTCTTATAGTTATTTCAATAACAATTGGATTTTGATTAGTTTGTATATTTAAACCGCAGATTTCTAAATCCCGCTCATTAGCAACTTTTTCTAATAGAGCCTCTAGTTTACTTTTGTTTTCTTTATTCAAATTTATTTATAAATTTATTTAAAATTTATTTTCACACATTAAGAAGTTTTTTCTATAGAAAAATTTAAAAATTTGCATTTTATTGATGTAAACAAAAAAACAACAATAATCTCTTTCTTCAATTAAATTTAATAAATAAACTCAAAAACTATTAACGAAATGAAGTATCTCAAGATTAAATTTATTAATTTAATCCAAATATTCATTGTTATTTGTTTTTGCATACTCAATTTCTTTCAAAATGCTGAAGTTTTAGCTTTAACTTCTTTTGAAAGTCATAATTTCGTATCATCCGCAGTTAAAAATATTGGCCCTGCAGTTGTAAAAATTGACACTGAGCGCTTGGTAGAGAGGCAACAATTTGATCCTACTTTACTTGACCCTTTATTAAGGGATTTACTTGGCGAGCAAGGTATTAGTCCTGAAAGGGAGAGAGGACAAGGCTCTGGGGTTATCATTAATGAGAATGGTTTGGTTCTTACAAACGCTCATGTAGTAGAAAGAGTCGATAATGTTTCAGTTACTTTGGCAGATGGATCTATTTGTGATGGTGAAGTTTTGGGCACGGATACAGTAACCGATCTTGCTTTAGTAAAAATTGATGAAGATACTTATTCTGGTTTTGCTCCACTTGGAAATTCTGAAGATCTTGAAGTTGGGGATTGGGCAATAGCTCTTGGTACTCCCTATGGTCTTGAAAAAACAGTTACCTTAGGGATCGTAAGCAGCCTGCATAGAGATATTAATAGTTTAGGATTTTCAGATAAAAGGTTGGATCTTATTCAGACTGATGCGGCAATAAATCCAGGAAATTCTGGGGGACCACTAATAAATTCCAATGGTGAGGTAATTGGAATAAATACATTAGTAAGAAGTGGCCCTGGAGCTGGTTTAGGTTTTGCGATACCAATCAATCTAGCTAAAAGTGTTTCTGATCAGCTACTCAAAAATGGGGAAGTTATTCATCCATATTTAGGGGTACAATTAATTTCTTTAAATCCTAGAATTGCTAAAGAACATAATCGAGATCCTAATTCGTTAGTTCAATTACCTGAAAGAAACGGAGCTCTAATTCAATCAGTTATACCTAATAGCCCTGCTGAAAAAGCTGGTTTAAGAAGAGGTGATTTAGTTATAGCAGCCGAAAATATTTCTATAAATGAACCTAAAACTTTACTTGATGAAGTAGAAAAAGCTCAGATAGGAAAAGTTTTTCTTTTAAATATTTTGAGAGATAATAAAGAGATACTGATAAATATCAAACCAGAACCTCTACCAGGTTTGACATAAATCACCCATTGAAATTTAATAATCTATAACTATTTAGAGGAAAGATTTTGGATTCACAAACTCAAATGAAACGAGCAGTTGCTGATGCAGCAATAAGGGAAGTAAAGAGTGACATGATTCTTGGATTAGGATCTGGATCTACTGCAGCTTTAATGATAAAAAGCCTCGCAGATGAAATTCGTCTTGGAAAACTTAAAAATATAAGAGGTGTTGCAACTTCTTTTCAATCCGAAGTTTTAGCGCTTGAACTGGATATTCCGCTTATCGATTTAGCTTCTGTTTCTCAAATTGATTTAGCTATTGATGGAGCAGATGAAGTTGATCCAGGATTTCAATTAATAAAAGGAGGAGGAGCCTGCCATGTTAGAGAAAAGTTGGTGGCATCTAAAGCTGATCAATTGTTGATTGTTGTTGATGAAACCAAACTTGTACAAAATCTAAATCAATCTTTCCCTTTACCAGTAGAAGTTCTTCCAAATGCTTGGAAGCAAGTTCAGGAAGTCATTTCAGAAATAAATGGCAGTTCTTCTTTAAGAATGGCTACTAAAAAAGCTGGCCCAGTTGTTACTGACCAAGGCAATCTTATCCTAGATGTATTATTCAATGATGGTATTAGTAATCCAAAAGACATTGAAATGACGATAAATAATATTCCAGGAGTACTAGAGAATGGTTTATTCGTTGATCTTACAGACAAAGTATTAGTTGGTAAAATTGAAAACAACACTCCAGTGGTTTACTCACCGTCAA